>CAZFGQ010000068.1:4392-14228 GCA_964518675.1 uncultured Spirochaetota bacterium | reverse complement strand
AATATGATTTTTGTAAATACAAATTTATATCTTATTCATTGTTAAAAATTTATTATTTAAGCAACATTACTAATAGTATACAACGAAATAATTTAACAGGATAATAATTATGAAAAAAAGCTCTACTCTCATATTTTTTATTGCTGTATCCCTTCTTGTATTCAATCTTCTAAGTTTTTCTATCCTGCTGGCTTCATCCGAAAAAAAGGAAGAAACAACTGGAAAATCTGTAAAACCTCTGTATGGAGGCATTTATAGAAGGGGACTTGATCATGAACCGACTACCCTCGACCCGGCAATGATTACAGATATCTATGAAGAAATAGTTACCATGCAGATCTTTGAAGGTCTGGTCCAGTATGATGAGAATCTTATGGTAATACCATGTATAGCAGAACATTGGGAAAGTTCAAGGGACAATCTAAGGTGGACCTTCTACATAAGAAAAGGTGTAAAATTCCACAATGGTAGAGAAGTCACCGCAAAAGATTTCGTATACAGCTTTAAAAGACTCCTATCCCCAGAGACAG
This sequence comes from uncultured Spirochaetota bacterium, assembly GCA_964518675.1. Lineage (GTDB taxonomy): Bacteria > Spirochaetota > B62-G9 > B62-G9 > CAZFGQ01 > CAZFGQ01. The sequence continues at coordinate 13,698 of CAZFGQ010000068.1, read as the reverse complement.
AATCAAGGGTGTACTCCATTCTCATTAATATTAAAGGAGCAGAAAATTACAGAAAAGGTTTATCAAATGATGTGGAAGGTCTCAAAGCGCTTTCAAAATACAAACTTCAGATAAACCTTGAAAGACCATTTCCCCCACTTATTGCAGCTCTTGCAATGGTAAATTTTTCAGTTGTGCCCCGGGAAGAAGTAGAGAAATTTGGAAAAGATTTCGGTAGACATCCAGTTGGTACGGGTCCTTTCATCTTTGATAGATGGGTTCCAGGCAAAGAAATTAAGTTGATTGCCAATCAAAATTACCATGAAGGAAGACCCTATCTCGATGGAGTCCAGTTTAAAATATTTCCAGGAAGTAATATTGAAGAAATGTTCTCAAGGTTCAAACAGGGGGAATTAGAAGATTCACTTTTTCCTTCCTCTGAAAGGGAAAACATTAAGAATAGTGGCGAATACATTCTGTACAGGAGACCATCACTTACCCTCCGAATGTTTGTAATGAACAATAAAATACATCCATTTGATGACAAAAGGATCAGAAAAGCATTTAATTACGCAATCAACAAAAAAGAACTCTCCGAAAAGGTGGGTAGAGGAAGATTGATAAATGCAGTAAGTTTGATACCACCTGGTATGGCAGGCTACAGTCCTGAAGATCAGAACTACCCTTATAATCCACAAAAGGCCAGAGAATTGTTGAAAGAAGCTGGCTACCCCGATGGTAAGGAACTTCCCGTAATTCAATTCTGGTCAAGTGTTAAATCAGCAGGTCCACTTCAGGAAGACAAAGAGATCAAAAGGTATCTCGAAAACATAGGGATTAAAGTTCATTTTAACTATGAAACCGATTGGCCAAAGTTCAAAAAACTTATCTCACAGGGTAAGGCCCCAATATTCAAATACAGCTGGCAGGCCGATGTTCCTGATCCCGACAATATAATAAGCTCTCTGTTCTATTCAAAAAGTCCAACCAACAGAGCATTCTACATGAATCCAGAAGTTGATAAACTTATAGAGGAGGCCCAAAAAGAAAGGGATTATCAGAAAAGGATAGAAATGTACTCAAGAATCCAGGATCTGATAATGGATGATGCTCCAGTAATTTTACTCAACTATCTGGCATACGAGAGGGTTTTCCAGCCATATGTAAGAAACTTTGAAGGCAACGCACTGGGACATCATTACCTTGCAATAAAAAGAATATGGCTGGACCAACATTAATTGTTTAATCCTATAGATAAATCAAATGAAAATGAAAGGATTTAAAAAGTTTGAGTCTTTTACACGAACAAGAAAAATAAAACAGGGCGGCATCAGAAAAAAGATTTTTCTATCCCTGTTAACCCTGATACTTATCATCGTTGGAGGAATATTCTTTGTCGTGGAAAGAAACAATAGAGCAATAATACTGACAGAAGCAAAAAAAAGAGCAATTTCAAATGCTCTTTACCTTGCCGCTCTTTCTAAATCCTCTCTCCTCATGTACGACTACACCAAACTTGAACAAAACGTTGATGAGGTTGTAAAGGAAACAAATGTTATCTATGCAATAATACTGGACAGAAACGGAAGGGTTGTAGCCCATAGCAGGAGAGATGATCTTATAGGAGAAAAATTAACTGATCCAGTAAGTAAAAAGTCAATTTCAACCCGGACAATACTGATCCAGGAAATCCTTGAACCGGAACTAAAACAAAACATCTGGGATGTTAGTTACCCAATATACATCCAAAACGAGAGATGGGGAACAATAAGAATCGGGTTTTCAAAAATTGACCTTGAAAGGGAAATCCAGCAAAACGTAAAAAATCTCATAATCATCACTCTAATTGCCATAATAATTGCAATTTTCGCCGCCTCATTCCTCTCAAACAGGATAACCATCCCCCTTCTTAAACTCTCGGAAGCAGCTTTACAGGTTTCGGATGGCAAACACGGAGGAAAGATACCGGTAAAAACCGGCGACGAGATCGAAATCCTTGCAAAATCATTCAATAAAATGGTCGAAGACCTTGAGAAAAATCAAAAAGCAAGGGAAAAACTAATCGAAGAATTGAGAAAGAGCAATATTCAGTTAAAGAATGAAATCAACATGAGAAAACAACTGGAAGAAGAAATAATTAAAATGGAGAGACTGAGGGCCCTGGGTCAGATGTCTGGAGGTATTGCCCACGATTTTAACAACATACTTGGGGGAATTCTTGGGCACACCCAGCTCCTCATGGATGAAGTATCAGATCAAAAAATTCTTAAATCACTAAAAATCATCGAAAAGGCAGCCATGGATGGTGCAGAGACCGTAAGGAGAATCCAGGAATTCAGCAGGATCAGACAGGACAGGAATAAGTTCACATCCCTGGATATAAATGCAACAATAAAGGACTCCATTGAATTTACGATCACAAAATGGAAAAGCGAGGCTCAATTAAGAGGCATCCATATAGATATAATCGAGGATTATGAAGATAACCTGTATGTCAGGGGAGAAGAAACAGGCTTACGTGAGGTCTTCACCAATTTGATAATAAATGCTGTGGATGCAATGCCCCATGGAGGGAAGATAGTAATCAAAACCGAAAAAAATAATAACAACGCCCTCATATCCATTTCAGATTCAGGAATAGGTATGAGTGAAGAAACAAAAAAGAGAATATTCGATCCTTTTTTTACAACTAAAGGAGTAAGGGGAAATGGTCTTGGACTCTCCATATGTTATGGAATTATAATGAGACATAATGGATCTATAGAAGTGGAAAGCTCTGAAGGAATAGGCACTGTATTCAGAATAACTTTGCCTCTATCAGAGGCCCATGAAACAGGAGGTACAGTATCTGCTATAACCCAGAACCTTCCTCCCTCTAGAATTCTGGTAATAGATGATGATCCCGTTATACTGTCACTAATCAATGATGTACTTGAACAATCCGGATGCTCAGTTACAACAATTAAGGAAGGGAAAAGAGGGATTGAGATATTAAGGGAAAAAGATTTTGACCTCCTTCTTCTGGATCTCGGTCTTGAGGATATTTCAGGATGGGATGTAATTGAGCAGATACAAAAAATCAAAAAAGATCTAAAAATTATCCTCATAACCGGCTGGGGTGGACAGATCTCTGAGGAGCATGTAAAAAAATTTGGAATCCATTCTGTTATCTCCAAACCATTTAGAATAAACGAACTCAAGGAAAGAATTCTCGAATCTCTCTGCTCATAAAAATTATTCTTCAAACCATTTAGTTTACTTGACAAATTTCAATTTAAAAATTATCGTTATTGCGGAAAACAAAATATCAGGGGAAAAGGTTGGTTATCAAAGAAAGCGAAATTTTTAAAACAATTGAAAAGATAAGTATCCATTATAAAACAAACATATACAACAGGTATGTAAGAAAAGCCCTGATGCTCATGAACATTCCTCACAGTGTATGGAGCCTTATAGAAGATCTTACAGAAAAAATTCAATACTACAGGCAACAGGGCTACCAGATATCTGAGCTTTATGACCAGATAATTGCCATGAAGACTTTTGTGGAACACGCTCAAAAAGAAGTTATACCCAATCTCAAAACCATCCTGGCAACAAGTCACGAGACAGTACTGACAAAGAGAACCCCAGAAGATGAAAAAGAGAAAATAATCAGGGAAATGGCAATCCACAATTTTCCTGCAAATCTTAAAATACTCTCAGATCTCCTTGATGAACTCTTCAGAAGGGTAGCAGAAATAGACAAAAAGTATAATTCACCACCCGTCTATGAAAAAATTCCTGACCTCAGACAATTTGGTTTACTGAAATAACTGGGACCGCTCATTTTAATCGATTAGGGTGTTTCAACAGTGCTGTGGTTTTCGATGAAGACAATTAACTTTTTCCAGAAGGAGTTATAATAGATTATACGTGTAAATATCAGATTGTCGGGAAATTAAAAGAGTTATAAACCTGCCATTTTCCCCGGATCAAGAATTACGTCAACCTCTTCTCTATTCATCAGTCCCATCTCGAGCACTACCTCTTTTATGGTTTTATTTTCCAGATAGGCCTTTTTTGCTATCTCAGCAGCCCTGTCGTAACCCAAAACAGGTGCAAGAACCGTGCAGAGAGAGAGGTTTTTCTGGAGGCATTCATTGATTCTATCATTATTGGCCCTGATACCAGTAATACACCTATCCGCAAAAATTATCATCGAATTAGCCAGCAAATTAATCGATTCAAAAATGCTATGAGCCATGACCGGCATCATGGTATTCAACTCCAGGTTACCAGAAGCAGAACCAATAGAAACAACAAAATCATTTCCTAACACACGTACGGCTACCTGGCAGACTGCCTCTGGGATCACCGGATTAATCTTCCCTGGCATTATTGAAGAACCCGGTTGGACAGTTGGAAGAACTATCTCAGCTATCCCACATCTCGGTCCTGATGAGAGGATCCGAATATCATTGGCAATTTTATAGAGAGAAGATGCCAGCATCTTTAGAGCACCGCTCATACATACAAGTGGTTCCATTGAACCCTGTGCCCTGAAGTGATTTTCAGCCTCCCTATACCCGGTTCCAGTTATCTCCCGAAGTTTCTCTATAACTTTCTTTGCAAAATTTGGATGGGCATTTATTCCGGTTCCAACAGCCGTACCTCCAAGTGCAAGCTCATGAAGAAATCTCTCTGCTTCATCTATAGATTTCCTGGCCTTTGCAATCATATCTCCATATCCACTGAACTCCTGGCCCAATGTCACAGGAGTGGCATCCTGCAGGTGCGTTCTTCCAGTTTTTACAATTCTTCTGAACTCGTTGGCTTTCTTCTTGAAAACCGAGATCAATCCATCCATGGAGGGATACAGCTTCTCCCGTAGGAGTTTCACAGTGGCAATATGAATCGCCGTGGGGATTACATCATTGCTCGATTGGCATCTGTTCACATGGTCATTGGGATGAACGGGAAACTTTTCACCGATTTTATATCCCAGTATTTCATTTGCCCTGTTCGCTATTACCTCATTAGCATTCATATTCGTGGAAGTACCAGAGCCTGTCTGAAATATATCGAGAACAAACTGGTCATCCAGCTTGCCCTCGTACACCTCCCTTGCGGCCTCTTTTATTGCTTCGGCCACTCTCGGTTCAAGTAAACCAAGCTCGAGATTAACCTCAGCCGAGAGGTATTTGAGAAGCCCGATAGCCCATATAAACTCTCTGGGGAACCTGTAACCGCTGATCTTAAAAACATTGTATGCTCTCTGAGTTTGAGCACCCCAGTATGCATCCCTAGGAATCTTTACCTCTCCAAGCGTATCTTTCTCAATCCTGTAAGAATCTCCATCAATACAATCCATTTCAGTATTTCTCCTGAAAATTTATTTGATTAAAATCTGAACCTGATGAAAGGAGGATTACAAAATGTGAAATTCTTTATATCACTCTATACCAACGAGGGCTTTAATATACTGCAACCTTTCGAAAAGTTCCGGTTTTTCACTTTCACTCCTGCTTACAATTCCTCTCATGTCTTCGGTTGATTTATATCCCTTTTCATCCATTAATCTTTCGAATTCTTTAATAATAGTCGAAATATAATCTATTCCATTTTTATACAGGGCTGAAACTACCTGGACAACAGTCGCCCCGGCAAGAATCATCTTAAAAACACCTAATCCATCATGGACACCTGTGGTTGCCGCAAGATCACAATCAAGTATTCCATACAACAGCGCAATCCACCTGAGAGGAAGTGAGATTTCATCTGGATTACTCAAATGAGCACCAGCAACAGGTTTCAGGTTATCAATATCAATGTCGAATTGGTAGAACCTATTGAACAGAACCAATCCATCAGCCCCGCGGGAAACCAGACCTGAAGCAAGATTGGCAAAGGATGTAAAAAACGGCCCAAGTTTAACAGCTACTGGTATCTTAACCGCTTCCCGGACATACTCGAATGTAGCATAATACTCACGCTCAACTTCCTCTGCTTTTCTCGCAGGTTCGATAACCAGATAGGCTATGTTTACTTCAAGCGCATCAGCCCCGGCTGATTCAATTTTTCGGGCATAATCGCCCCACCATCCACCTGTAACGCAATTAAGACTTGCAATTATGGGGATCTCTGTTGATGATTTAGCCTTTTCAATAAGATTCAGGTATTCATCAGGGCCGAGTTCCATTCCCATTCTGCTTACATAATCAAATGCTTCATAATGCCATGAGGGAGAAATGTACTGTGTGTATTGCTCAACATTATTAATCTGTATCTGCTCTTCAAAAAGCGATTTTAAAACAATACCTCCGGCCCCGGCATCTTCAAGGCGTTTAATTCCATCAATGCTTTTGGAAAGACTGCAGCTCCCAACTATTACCGGATTCTTCAACTCAAGCCCCACATATTTTGTCTTTAAATCAGCCATCAAACACTCCTTAAGAATTTTTTAAAATTATAGTTGCTAATATTTTAACAATCTATGAATTCATGGTCAATACCGAATTACCCACCCAGAGAATCAAAAGAATCAATTTTACCATTCAACCTCTTCTAAACGCGGATTAGGCCAGTACTCCCTCCCAACCTTTGCACATGGCTTTCCATCTACCATTACAACATCTGCGGTAAAATCAATCCTTTTTCTGTAAAAGCTTGATCCAACCCCTACCGCATCGAACGGTACATCAAGCTTAATGTATCGCTTTATTTTCTCTGCATTAAATCCACCACTAACAACAATCTTAACGTGGTTGTACCCCTCCCTATCAAGTGTTTTTCTAAGCTTCCATATGAGCTCGGGACATGGCCCAAGTGAATCCTCACCCACAGGTGTAACCGAAACATCTCTGAGATCTCCCGCAGTATCAACCCTGACACCCCATAATCTTTTACCAAACTTTTTTGCAACTTTGAGGCTGGTTCCAATACAGTCATTATCGAAATCAACAAGGGCAATTAAATCTACCTCTTCAGGCATATATTTTCTGAAAACCTCGCATGCCTTTACTGTATCACCCCCATAAGATGCTATTAATGCATGAGGTATTGTACCTATCCCCTTCACTCCAGATATCAATCCATTCGCGTCCGTTGAAACCCCACTTGCACCTCCCACCATTGCAGCATACCCATCTGCCTGCTGTACCCTATAATGATCAAACCTTGCAGAGAAAAAAAGAACAGGTTTACCTGCTGCAGCATCCACTGCTTCCCTTACAGCCGTAGCCACGCTTGAACCACGGGCCATAACCCCCAGATACACCGTTTCAAGATGAGCAAAATCCATATAATCGCCCTCTATCGTCATCACAACCTCATTTTTCTTTATAGTTTCACCATCATAGAGGGCCTTTATTTTAAGATTTTCCGGATTGTTTGCACAAAGTTTTATTATACCTATTGCTTCATCTACTCCGCAGAGAATTCCATCAGACCTGGAAAAAATCTGCATTAAAACATGTGCATGATGCCCGTCCATTTCAAGCACATACTTTGTTCGATTAAAATATGCATCAGTATAGAATCCACTTTTTATTCCTTCCACATCTATGTTAAACACCTCGGGGGGTTTTCGCTCTTTCCTCACCTTTAATCCCTCCCATATCCAAAAGCAAGAAATGGTAACCACTTGAAGTTCGTGCTAACTAAATATTATGCAAATCATCCTCAGTAATGGTTTGAAATCCTGCATTTTCTATCTTCTCAAGAGCCTTCTCATAATCCTTTACCTCAAATACCAATACCGCTTTTCCCTTTTCCTGCAACAAAAATCCGTATGCATTGGTTACATTTATACCATTACTTTCAAGAAGTTCAGTAACCCTGCTTAATGAACCAGGCCTATCATCCATAATTACACCAATGACCTTTTTTCTTGAAACTGTGAATCCAGCATTCTCCAATGCTTTGAATGTTTTCTCAGGATCATCCGTAATAAGATTTATCAGCCCATACTCACCTCTATCCGATATTGTAACGGCCCTTATATTAATATTTTCTCTACCAAGGATTTTTGCAACTCTATTCAATCTTCCGGGTTTATTCTCAACAAATACTGAAATCTGCGTTGCCATACCCTCCTCCTGTACAAAACGATGCAATTATAGCACTTACCTCAGTCTATAATCCAGGGAAAAAGAAAACTCAGCCATTCTTTCTTCTTTTATCAATAACCCTCACCGCCTTGCCCTCAGACTTTGGCAGACTATTTGGTTCAACAAGTGTCACCCTGGGATGGATGAGGATTTCATTTTTTAATTCTTCAATGATTCTTTTCTTCAATCTTTCAAGCTCGGCCATATCTCCGTGGAAAATTCTTGAATTCACCTCAACCTTAACGTTCAGATTATCCAGATAATCTACCGTTTCAAGCTCTATAACGTAGTTATTCGCTACTTCGGGTATATCCATCAGCACCTTTTCAATCTGCATTGGATAGATATTAACCCCCTTGATTATTATCATATCGTCACTTCTTCCCTTGATTCTATCTATCCGTTTATGAGTTCTCCCACACTGGCATCTTTCTGAAAATAACCTGGTTATATCTCCTGTCCTGTATCTAATCAGAGGCATTCCCTCTCTCACCAGGGTTGTCAGTACAAGCTCACCCTCCTCTCCATCCGGTAAAACCTTTCCGGTTACAGGATCAATTATCTCGGGGATATAGCTATCTTCCCATAAATGCATCCCATTCTTAACCGGACATTCAAAAGCAACACCAGGCCCATTCATTTCGGATAACCCATAACTATTGAAAGCATCGATTCCGTACATCTCCTCTATTCTTCGTCTTGTTTCCTCACTGTATGGTTCGGCACCGAGAAATGCTATCCTCAGGTGCAGATCCTTTCTCGGATCAATTCCTTCCTCTTCAAAAATAGAATAGAGATGCAGCGCATAACTCGGGGTAATATGTATTACAGTAGTTTTAAACTCCTTCATGAGCCAAATCTGTCTCTTTGAGTTTCCAGAAGAGGCTGGTATAGTAAGTGCTCCAAGCCTCTCCGAACCATAGTGAAGACCAAGACCTCCGGTAAAAAGTCCATATCCCATCATATTCTGAAAAACATCATCTTTACGAACACCTGTCATATACATACTTCTTGCAACGAGTTCAGTCCAGTTGTGGATATCGTTTCTCGTATGGTAAACTACAGTTGCCCTGCCTGTCGTACCAGATGATGAATGCAACCTGACTATTTCCGAATATGGTACAGCCAGCATCCCATCCGGAAAATTGTTTCTTAAATCGGCCTTTGTAGTAAAGGGAAGTCCTTTCAGTTCTTCAAGAGTCTCAATATGCTCGGGCACCTTGTCTTTGTAAAATCT
>CAZFGQ010000068.1:0-4292 GCA_964518675.1 uncultured Spirochaetota bacterium | reverse complement strand
ATTCAATATCGACCATGATTATATCTTTAATTTCACAACCGTGCAACCATATCCTCCAAGTTCTGCTCTCTCATAACTACAGCTTTCTACAAGTGGGTTATTCTTCAGGAAATCCATTATTCCATTTCTCAGAACACCTGTACCCATTCCATGGATGATTTTCACTGATGTCAATCCTCTTACAAATGCCCTTTCAATAAAACTTTTTACCCTTGAAACAGCTTCATCCAACCTCAATCCTCTAACATCGCACTCCCAGGATGCCTCGCCCGTATCCACCTCATAAGATAAAGTATCATGATCAGTTTTCTCGCGAAGAAAGGAAAGTTCACTTTCACTTCCGACCTTTCTCAGATTTTTTACATCCACCTCTATACTGAACTTTGGTGTTCGCACCAATGCCTTTTTCTCACCAAGATCTTCCACAACTCCCCTGATTGATTTTCCATAACCAATCCGTACAACCACCTCATCTCCCTCTTTTATTTCCTCAGTCTCCTTAACCTGATCTTGTTCAATAAACTCAAGTTTTCTGGCCAGGTATTCTTCAATTTCTCTTTTAGCCTCACCAAAGGACTCCTCAAGTTTTCTTCTGGCCTCCCGATTCTCCCTTGTCTTTTCCTTCAATTCACCGATAAACCCATCGAGTTTCTTTCTATAATCAGAGAGAAACTCCGCATACTCTTTCTCAAGTTTGGAGCGAAGCATTCCCCGGTATTCATTTATCTGATTTAATTTCTCTTCGTAGGATTTTCTCAACTCCTCCACTATTTTCTTTTCATTTTTGAGTTCCTCGTAGACTTTCTGTATCTCCACCTGTTTCTCGCCTATATCTTTAACTGCCTTATCAAACTCGACAGCTTCTTCTCCAAGCAGATTCCTTGCACCGGATATTATCTCATTCCTTATTCCTATGTTAAGGGCTATCTCCAGGGCATTGCTCCTCCCGGGTATTCCAATAACAAGCCTGTAGAGGGGTTTCAAAGTCCGGGAATCAAACAAAACACTTGCAATCTGTACTTTTGGATGCTCGATGGCAAATTTTTTAATTATGTTGAAATGGGTTGTAACAAGAAATTTAATTCCTCTCTCAGTTATATATTCAAGCAATGCCGTTCCAATTGCCCCACCTTCTGCAGGATCGGTGCCTGCTCCAAGCTCATCTATCAGCACAAGCGAATCCCTATCTGCTCTATCGAGAATTGTTTTTATATTGTTCATATGAGATGCAAAGGTTGATAATGACTGTTCGATGGAACTCTCATCCCCTATATCCGTGAATATTTTTCTGAAGAAGTATGTCTCCATCCTTTCAGCTGGAACGGGGATTCCCGACTGCGCCATAAGAATAAATAACCCGGTGGTTTTCAGGCAAACTGTTTTCCCTCCGGTATTCGGACCCGTGATTACCATTCCACTGAACCTATCTTCAAGAACTATGTCTACTGGTACCACTTCACCTTTTATTAGAGGATGCCTCGCCCCATATATCCTGATCTCTCTTGGCTTTACAAACTCTGGAATAGTACAGGAATAATTTTTCAGAAACTCGTATTTTGCAGCGCTCACATCCAGGTCCGCCATAATATCATGTATCAAATGTATAACATCCAGTTTATCTCTCACCAGAGAGGTAATTCTCTGCAAAATCTTTTTTACCTCTCTTTCCTTTTGTTTTTCCAGGATTTTTAGCCTGTTATTTAACTCAACAATTGAAAAAGGTTCAACAAATACAGTTTCACCACTCCCTGAATAACTATGTACAACACCAGGTATCTTCCCCTTAAAGTTGTGTTTCAAAGGAAGTACATATCTGTTATCTCTCATTGTTATAACGATTTCTTGAAGATATTCTCTAACTTTTCTATTCTTAATGTATCTTTCGAGATTATCCTCGATAAGATTCCTGATCTCATGAATTTCTGCATTAACTTCACTCAACTTCTCTGAAGCTTCAGGCTTAAGCTCTCCATTTCTATCAATTGAATTGGTTATCTCATCAATAAGATTATGTGGAACGGGAGTTGCCTTAATAGGTGAGGCAATATCGGGAAACTCTGAATAATACGGTAGAATTGCACTCTTAAATAATTTAAATGCTTCAAGGAGTTTCAGAAGAACAGACAGCTCTTCTCCGCTAAGATAGCTTCCTTCTTTTGCAGCTCTCTTAAGAATCTCATCAAACTTCTTATGTGAAAGATCAGGAACTATTTTTAACTCTTCGGCAAGCTTCTTATATTGAACCAGCTTTCTTAATTCTCTTTCAGCTTCTTCCCTGGATTGGCAGCATCGAATACCCTTTATTTTCTCGTACCCCCCCTCCGAGCGGGCATATCTGGAAATAATATCTATGATTTTATCGAACTCGAGCGATGTCAGGGTGTCACGGGAAATTTCAACGGTCATGGAAATAGGATAAGAATATTGTATTTAATACGTCAATTATATTCAACATCCATCCCTATTTTACCAGTTAATACATATCAGTGAAATGGATATTAATAGATTTGATAAAAATCAACAGAGATTATTTATCCTTTGTTATACTGGATAGGTTCCTTTCAGACAGTGGATGGTATCTTTTATGAGCATCTATTAAAGCTCCTCTGCTCAAATGCGTGTATATCTGAGTTGTTGAGATATCCGCATGGCCAAGCAATTCCTGAACGAAACGAAGATCCGCTCCATTCTGGATAAGATGTGTGGCGAAGCTATGTCTCAATGTATGTGGCTTTATACATTTATTGATACCGCATTTTCTTGCATAGAACTTGATGATTTTCCATAGACCTTTCCTGCTCAGAGGTTGACCCCTAAAGTTTAAAAAAACCTCATCTCTTTCAAACCCTTTTACCAGCATAGGCCTTGAATACTCAATGTACCTCTTCAAAAGATCATGTGCTCTATTCCCAAACGGTACAATCCTCTCCTTTCCACCTTTACCCTGAACTACGAGGTACTTTTCTTTAAGATTTACCATCCCCATCCTGAGCGAGAGCAATTCTGAAGCTCTCAAACCACAAGAGTATAAAACTTCTATTATTGCCCTATCTCTCATCCCCAGAATTGTCGATGATTCAGGAGCCTCGAGCAATATCTCAATTTCTTCTATGGTGAGATACTCCGGTAACTCGGGAACCTGTTTTGGAGATGGAATATTCAGGGTAGGATCATTCTTAAGCATTCCCTCTGAAATCAGGAACCTGTAAAACCTCCTGATGGCAGATAAATACCTTGAGATTGTTTTTGTGGAGAGCCCCGTCCTAGTACAAAATCCGAGGTACTCGTATATCTCTTTCTGAGTTATTCCGCTCAATTTATACCTGGAACTTTCAAGAAACGATAGAAATAACTCTAGATCTGATTTGTACGCCTTTATGGTGTTATCAGAAAGCCCTCTTTCAAAAAACAGGTAATCTATGAATTTCCTAAGATACTCACGGTTCATGTCATTATTTTGGTTTATTCCGTGCATTCAGATGCACCTTCTGTTTTGTTAACCACCGAACCTTTCCCTGTAAAGTTCTCTAAAGATTTTAAAAGAACCTTTTTCAGCACTATCTACCAGGATCTCTGCATATTTTTTATCGCCAACAGAAATGAAATACTGAATTGGAAATCCCCTAAGTGATTCAAACTTAAAACTCGTGTTTCCAAGCCCACTCAATCTATCATTCAGATAGGATCGAACTTCCTCGTAATATACCAGCGGATGGAGCTTTACCGTTTCAAGCGGTGTAAGCTTTTTCGGAACAAACTGGTTTATACTTAAAAAAACCTCTCCTCTGTAGCCTTTAGCAATACTGGAAATCTCTTCCGCCATTGAAACAATTGAATCAATGTCCTCCTGTTTTTCCCCGGGAAGTCCATACATAAAATAAAGTCTTATCTTCTTTATTCTGTTCTTGAATGCAATCTCCACTGATTTAAGTATCGAATCGTTTTTAAGACTCTTACCTATCATGCTTCTCAGCCTATTAGTGCCAGTTTCAGGAGCAAAGGTTACAGTTTTCTGTCCGTTTTTATTCAAAAGTTTTGCAAACTCTTCAGAAAAATCATCTGCCCTTAAAGAGGAAAAACTTACCAGATAATCCATCCTATTTATCATATCAACCAGATCGAATATCCCAGAATGATCACTAACAAGGGGTGCAATTAATCCCACTTTTTTTACACCTTCAGGAATAACATCCAAAATTTCCAGAATACTATCGAGAGAAACCTCTCTGTATCTCCAGGCCATGTATCTTGCAAGACAGAAAGTGCAGGAACTCTTACATCCCCTTGCAATT
>CAZFGQ010000067.1:0-14249 GCA_964518675.1 uncultured Spirochaetota bacterium | reverse complement strand
AAGAAATTAAGAAACTTCAGATTATCATCGGAATTAAAAGAGTTTATAAAGAATAACTAACTGAAAAGGCAGAATATTTTTATATCGTCTTGTTCAGGAAGTTTCACGGTAAGGGTTTTAGAGCTTTTCTGTTAACTTATCCAGGGCAAAGCATTTTTAATTTGTTCAAAAGGTTGATATTAAATATGAGTCTATTTGAAAGATGTTGCTATATTTGTCTAAGTTTCATCCATGGTTTATACTTCATTATCAAGCTCGAAGTTTGCACGATCAATCCCAGATAAAAGAGGAGAGGGTATGGATCTAAAATCTATAATAAGAAACGTTCCTGATTTTCCAAAGCCTGGTATTCAGTTTAAGGATCTCACCACTCTTTGGGTAAACCCTGAGGCTTTCAGGTGGACGACTGATATTTTTTATGAGAGGTACAGGGAAAAGGGGATAGATAAGATTGTTGCTGCTGAGTCAAGGGGATTTATTGTTGCAGCACCTCTTGCCTATCTCCTCAAGGTTGGATTTGTACCGGTACGTAAAAAGGGAAAGTTGCCGTATAAACAGGTTGAAGCTTCATATCAGCTTGAGTATGGAATTGATACACTAACAATGCACGAGGATGCTGTGAAAAAGGGTGAAAGGGTTCTGATTGTTGATGATCTTCTGGCCACCGGAGGTACGGTAGGGGCTATGATAGAGCTTGTTAGAAAACTCGAGGGAGAGCCTGTTGAAGCCGCTTTTATTGTCGAGCTTGAGTTTCTTGAAGGCAGAAAAAACATTGATATACCAGTATTTAGTATTGTAAAATATGCGGAGGAATAGTATTTTGGTGTAAAATTTCATTCTATTCTTTTGAATTTAAGGTCATTTGACGATATAATAGTATAAAGGGTAGTGGATATCTATATAAAAGTTGACCAAATGGGGAAGGTGAAATATAATTTACAACCTAAGGATCGGGAAACAAAAAATGATGAAAGAATACTCGTTGGATTCGTCTGTTCTGGTTACACCATTGGAAATAAAAACTAATACGAGTGTTTTAATATCTGATGGTAGAATAAAAGGGTTTAATAGATCCAAAATTAAAAATATTAAAATTGGTGATGAATATGTTGTTTTTCCAGCTTTAATAAATGCTCATGACCATCTTTTTGGTACGTATTATCCCAAAATAGGAAATGGGCCTTATATTTGCTGGCTTCCGTGGGACTACGATCTAAAAAGTTCTCCAATATATGCCGAGAGAAACAAGAATACCCCGCTCGATATTTACCTGATCGGTGCATATAAAAATCTTATATCCGGTGTCACCACAGTGCACGATCATATTCCCCATGAGATTAATGATCCTCTGGTAGACAAGCTGCCAATTAGAGTTATTACCAGGTACTCTCTCTCACACGAGGCATCGGCATATGATCTGAAATGGGGAGAGGGGATAGAAATTGAGTTTAAAAAAGCAGTTAAAGAGGATATACCCTTTGTAACGCATATTGAGGAGGGATTTGATGAGGAATCCCTCAGGGGGATAGATATTCTTGAGAGTTTTGGGGCACTTGACGATCACACGGTTTTGATACATGGAATTGGTTTTTCAAAGAGTGATATAGAACGTATCGCAAAAAAGAAGGCCAATTTTATATGGTGCCCAGGCTCAAATATGTTCATGTTTAATAGAACTGCCAAGATAAAAGAAATAATAGAAGCAGGTGTTAATGTATCTATAGGAACTGATTCCCCGGCCACGGGAGAATTGAATCTTCTTGAGGAAGTGAGATTTGGTAAAAAAGTTTATAAAGAACTTTATGGAGAGGATTTAGATGATAAGCTTATTGTTCTAATGATAACCATTAATCCTGCCAGAGCATTCAGGATACTGGATGAGCTGGGAACCATTGAGGAGGGTAAATTAGCTGATATTCTTGTGGTTCGTGCAAATAATAATAAGAATAACCCTTATTCGAGCATTGTGGAAGCAAAACTTGAAGATATTGCGCTGGTCATAATGGAAGGAAGACCACTTTACGGTGATGAAGTTTTTGAGGAACTTTTTGAGGAAAGCGGAAACAACCATACGAAGATCACCATTGAGGGAAGAACAAAGCTTGTTGCTGGAAATCCCAAAGCTTTAATGGACAAAATCAGGAATCAGGTTGGTTTTAATAAGTTTTTACCATTTCTTCCCATATAGGATACCCAGGTGCCTGGAGTATTAAGAAATTACAAAGCTGGTTCAGTTATTTATTTTATGGGTGATGTAGGGGATAATATATACGTTTTGAAATCCGGTGCGGTAAGCCTTATATCTCACTCTATTGAAACAGGGGAAGAGGTAAGAGAGACATTAAAGAGTGGAGAGTTTTTTGGTGTAAAGTCAGCACTGGCAAAGAGACCCCGGGAGGAAACTGCCCTCGTAATAAAAGATTCGCAGATACTTGTTCTTACCGAAGAGGAGTTTGAGAAGCTCATAACGAGCAACATTAAAATAATAACCACATTTCTCAGGGTCTTCAGTAATCAGCTCAGAAAGATTGGAAAATATGTTCACAGTTTTCTCAACCATACAGAAGTTGGCGATACCCAGGTTGAACTTTTTAAGATCGGCGAATATTATCTGAAGAATCACAAGTATAAGCAGGCCAAGTATGTCTATGAAACGTATCTGAAGCATTATAAAAATGGGACATATGCGGGTCAGGCGGCTGAAAGATTGAAAGCCATCGAGAATATTCTCCAGGGAAAAGGTACCGGAACATATACAGATATAGTAAAAGATATTGAAAGCCAGCCTGTAGAAGCCGAAAGAGAAAAGGGAGAAGTACTTGATACTAAGGATATAGACAACAAGTATTACGATGCGATAAGTCTCTTTTCACAGGAAAAATATGAAGATGCGTTTAAACTGTTGAAAGCTTTACATAGCTCAAGTTCACTTGAAGAAAAGGCAAAGGAGTACGTTCCAAAAATAGAGTATGAAATGGGAAGATGTCTTCTTGCGATGAAGAAGTATCTTGACGCAATTAAGGTATTTACAAATATGATTAAAAGATTTCCAAAAGATGATAATGTTAAAGATGCACTTTTCAATATTGGCTTGGCTTACAAGCAATTAGGTGAGAAAATGCGGGCGGTATCTTTTTTTGAAAAAGTTTTAAAAATGTCTCCTCAGAGTCCCATTGATAGAAAAGCCAGGAAAGAGCTTGCTCAGCTAAAATCAACCCAGTAGGGTTTAAACGATGAAAACAGACCAGAGTATGTTTGAAAAGTTTGGCCGCGTTTATAATCCAGGGGATATTATTTTCTGTGAATATGAGCCTGGTGAAGATTTTTATCTTCTTCAGGAAGGAAGAGTAAAGGTTACCAAGATCGTTGGCGATACGGAGAAAACGCTGGACATTTTTAATCCAGGGGATATTTTTGGCGAAATGGCAATTCTTGAGGATCAACCGAGAAGTGCCACGGCGATAGCGGTAGATAAGGTAAAGGTATTGAAGTTCAACAAGGCGAATTTTAATATGCTTTTACAGAGTAATCCACAGCTGGCAGTGAAGCTTCTCAAGATATTTTCCAACAGGATATACGATGCCAAGCGAAGGCTTTTAATATTAACCCTCCCTGATGTTGAATCTAAAGTCTGTGATGTATTTTTAATGCTTGCTGAGAACCAGGGCATTTCACCCAAAACAACCCAGCCTGTTACGTTTAACAGTACTATTGAAGAAATTGCAAGTTGGTGTGGGGAAAAGGTCAATAAAGTAAAAGATGTAATGGTAAACTATGCTAATCTCGGCAAGATTCAGATTTATGAGGATAGAATAATCGTAAAAAATCTGTACGAAATGTACAGGCACGTAAGAAGCAAGAGGAAATCCCAGTCCAGCGAATAGACCTTCTCTATTACTTTTCTGAAGTAATTATTCTCCAAAAGAGCGAATATCTAGCTTTTGAAAAATAGAAAGCCAGATGTAAAATGGAATTAAAAATGTTACAGTGCTGGCGAACTTCGAATAATTTAAATTAATATTGCTTGATTTCTTTATATTGCATAAATATTTTGCACTTCATTATGAAAACTTGAAGTTTACACTATAAAATATTGTTCGAGTTTCCTCCATAACATTTTTAGCCTTTCTAACAAAAAATCAGGACTGATTAGGATTAGTAATGGAGAACTATCTTCTCTTCAACCATTCTTCTGCTGAATATTTTTCTTTTGAGAGTTTCCTTATAAGCAGGCTTTCATATGATGTGAACTCGCCATCCTCAAGATTAATAAAATTGGAAAAACCATCGAAGATTGCCCTGAGCAATTCTTCTTCAGTTATAATTCTTCCAGCTGATTCTGATAATGATTTTGAAAGTTTAGGTGTTGGCTGGTTATAATCTGTCAGGTATTGGGAGATGTTCTTATAAGAATCTGTAATTGGTATAGCCCCGTGCTGAAGGACAATGCCCCTCCTGATAACCTGAGCACTTCCTATGAGTTTTTCTCCCTTTGTTGTTTCAAGCTCATACTGGGCAGGAGATGCAAAACAATCGGGGGATTTTAGGTTTCCTCTGGATTTTTCTGCAATTCTTGCCTCGATTCCCAGCAATCTTAATGTTTCTATCAGGCAATTAGCAATAAAAGTAAAAATTTCCTTTTTGGTGAATGGTTCGAACTCTTCTTCTGAGAAAATTATGCTGTATGTAAGTTCTTTGTCATGAAGAACAGCTCTACCACCTGTTAATCTTCTAACAACTCCAATTCCATCTGTGCTGCATTTTTTCAGGTCTATTTCAGAAATAGGCTGAAAATATCCAATTGAGATGGTAGGTGGGTGCCATTTGTATACTCTGAGTACTGGGGTAGAGAGATGTTTCTCGAGTCCAATCATTACAGCTTCATCCATAGCCATGTTTATAGAGCCATTCCTGTAACCGGTATATATGAATCTGAATGGTCTCTTTGTTTTTATTCCCATTTATCAATCCATTTTGACGTCCTGTGAGTTGCCCATATTTAAGTTTTCTTGTATGTTTTTTTCCTGTTCTATCTCATTTGGATTTACCATGTTCTCAGGATTTTCTGATGTTTGTATCTCAGTATCTGATGGAGTTTCAGTTTTTTCCACAGGTTTCTCAAGATTTTCCCGAATAGGAGTTTCTGTATTATTTTCTTCCGGGACATTTTCTAAAATATCTTTGTTTGGTGTTTCTGTTGGTTCAGGTGGAATTTCCTCTGCGGGACCTTCAACTTTTGTTTCAGTTTGTTCTTTTTGCTTTTCGTCTGGGAATTGCATTTCAGGTTTCTGACTTTCCATCATATTTTTAAAAATTTCAAATTGCGGAGTTTCTGGCTCTCTGGTTCCGAAATTACTTTCCTCTGGGGTTTCTCTGGTCCCGGGAAAGAGGATCTTTTTTTCAGTCTCCTCTTTTTTAGGTTTTATCTTCTTGAAAATCTCTACATTAAAAAGCTCTTTGCTGGTTTTCCCTGAACATTCTGTGCAGTATTCTTTTGGGATTGTTCCTTCTAGAAAGTATTCAACCATTGTGTCTTTACAATACTTGGTGGGTAGTAGACCCGAAACCTTGCATATCTTGACAGCATAAACACCTTTTGGTTTGCTATACCATGTGGCGGGCTTATCTTCTAGTGCATCACGCATAAACTTTGCCCAGATAGGTGCTGCGACAACTCCACCGGCCTGCCCTCTACCCAGAGAGACACTGTTCCTGTCAAACCCTACCCATACCGAGGTGACGAGCTGGGGGGTAAATCCAGTAAACCATGCATCTTTCCAGTTCTGTGTTGTTCCAGTTTTTCCAGCAGCTGGCCTGTCAAATCCATTTGCATGAGCAGCTCTGTAACCAGTGCCTCCTGGACGAAGAACATCTCTGAGCATATCAACTATTATAAAATTAGTTGCCGGTGGTATTACCTGAAGATCTTCTTTGAGCTGCTTCTCTCTTAATTTTGCCTCAAAATTGTCTATGAGGTTTCCATCACGATCAAGTACGTAGAGTATTGCGATAGGATCGACCCTTTTTCCACCATTTGCAAAGGTTGCAAAACCTCTTGCCTGTTCGTATGGGCTTAATTCAACAACACCAAGGGCTATTGAATGTACCTTTGGGAACCTTTTTTTAACTTCCTCCGGATCTGTTATTCCCAGTATTTTCGAAGCATATTTGATGACTGTTTCTATACCCAATCTATCCACAATTTTTGCTGTAACTACATTAATGGATTTTCTCAATGCTTCTCTTAGCCTTACCTTTCCATGATATACACCACCATAATTGGAAGGAATCCACTCTTCGTCATCGTCGTAGAACACAACAGGGCTGTCAACAATAATGGAGGCTGGGGTAAAAATCTTGGTATCAATCGCCGCTGTATAGATGTATGGTTTAAATCCTGAACCGGGCTGTCTGTATGCCTGTACGGCTCTGTTTAACTGGTTGTCAGGGGAAAAAGTGCTTCCGCCAACCATTGCGGTAATGTAACCTGTCTTTGGTTCAATTGCTATGAGTGCGCCTTCAACCTTCTGGAGTTTACCAGATTCTTTTTCCTGTGATAATGAACTTTCAATTATCCTACCGATCTGATTTTGATCGAAGAATAGGGAGAGCATATCCAGCGGAAGTAGAATCTTTGAGTTCAGGTAATCAAGGACTCTCTTCTCCGTTTTGGTGGATCCTATATTTATATTGTCTAAGGAGAATAAAAGGGTTACCATGTCGAGGGAGTCCAGTATTTTTGTATCAAGTGTATCGTTAACTCTTTCCATTATGGTTTTGTATATCTTATTCTGCCTCTCCAGCCCTTCCCTTAAGTATTTTTCTGCCAGTTCCTGTTGCCTGAGATCGAGCGAAGTATAAACTTTAAGTCCATCCGTGTAGATTCTTTTACTTCCGTATAGTTTTTCGAGCTTTTGTCTCACGTATTCAACGAAATGAGGGGCCTTATTTTCTGCCATTCTAAATACTGATTGGGAGGGTGAACGCATCTGAAGCCTGAATTTTACCCAGAAATCCTGGAAGGAATCGTAGGCTTCCTCTGATGAAACCATCCCGTGTTTTACCATGCTCTCAAGGACAAGGAGCTGTCTTTTTCTTGCAAGGTCCGGGTTCCTGAAAGGCGATAGCCTGTTTGGTGATTGTGGAAGTCCGGCGAGAAGGGCGCATTCTGCAAGTGTAAGGTCTTGAACATGTTTATTAAAATAAAATTGAGAGGCTGCTTCTACTCCATACGCCCCATGTCCGAAATAAATTTGATTGAAGTAAAGTGTCAGGATCTCATTCTTTGAGTATTTTTTTTCTATTTTGAGTGCAAGCCAGGCTTCTTTTATCTTTCTGGCCCAGGTTTTTTCTCTTCCTGTAAATAAGGTCCTGGCCAGCTGCATTGTTATGGTGCTAGCTCCCTGACTTTTTCTACCCGTACGTATGTTTGCCCACAGAGCTCCGAAAATTCTCTTGATATCAATACCTTTGTGCTTATAGAATTTAGCATCTTCAATTGCAATAAGAGCATTTATCAGATTTTTAGGGAGCATGTCGAATGGTACTGGTTCCCTCTTAACTGTGAAAAGCTCACTGATGAGTATGCCATTTCTATCGTAAATTTTAGAAGGGATTTCAGGCTTGAAGTTTTCAAGGCTTTCTATATCACTGGTATCATTGAATAGCGAGATAAGTACACCGAGGCCAGAACCTAGAATTACTGACAGAAAAATCAGGGAAATAATGAGTGCTTTCTCTATCTTTGACAACTTCATTTCCTGAATAAGTTAGTTCATTTATATGGATTGGTATCGGTTTATTTAATAATTTAGTAATAAAGTTTAAATGAAATTCCTGCTAGATTTATGTCGCTGAGATATCTATTTCAAATTGAACGTTAATAATAGGGTAAAGTAAAGTCAAGTTCTTATAAGGTTGAATAACATCTATCCAGGTATGTATGGATCTATTTGTTTATGAGGATTGATCAATAAAATTGCGTATGAAAATTATATATAAATTTAAAATATATTTGTTGAGTTGGATAAAAAAAAGACTAGCATAACGCTAGTCTTTCCTGGTGCAACGGTAATAGTAACTGGGAGGGGAACTATGTACATTGCACCATCACAAATATTTTCGGTTTCAGAGTTGCTATCCTTTAGCATGAATTTTTTATTATGTTTTTTTACAGATTTTCATAAAGCTCGAATTTCACGTTAATATCCCGATAATAATTTAGAGAATGAGAAAAATAAAAACAAATATCATGAAACACTTTTATGTCTTTGTCTCTCTAATAATTTTTTCTTTTTCCATATTACCTGTTAGTATGATCAATGGTGATGTTTTAAATAATGATTTTAATGATGAAAGTCTTTTCTGGCATATCAGCAGGAGATATGAGGAGATTGAGAGTGACCAGTTATTGAGCTATATTGAGGAGTATCTGAACATGATGCCTCAGCTTGTTATGATAACTATGGCAGGTGAATGTGAAAAAAGTGGCTTTACGATGGATAGAGAAGTAAAAACCACTGGAGGGGCATTTAATGATATATTAATTAAAGACAGTGGCCAATTGGTTGCCGAATTGCGGCGTAAATACACTGGCTTGACAAAATATTTGGTATATTTGAAGGAAAAGACAGGCAGATATTCTGGGTTTATTGATGACAATGGTAATCTGCATTTTCTTCTGTATTGCTCATCGAAAAAGTTGATTGAAGTGATACTTAATAGGGATTTTATTGAAAATTTTGTTGTGTCTTTAATAGTTAAGCCTGAATCTGTTATTATGGTCGATCCTGCTACGGGAAATAGTTCTGTTCTGTTTTCCAGAAATGGTCTGATTAGAAAATGGATAACCGGGAGGAAAGAAGGATCTTACTTAAAGCTTATACATCAGAAACTAATCAGCAGAAGAACGGTGATGGAGAGTGCAGAAATTTGGGGAAGAGAATTTAAACTTGAAATATTTTATCCATTATTTTCAGCTAAAGCACTTTTTATGTTTATTGGATTGTTAGTAGTGGTTTTATCGACTATATTATTAATTGGGTTAATTATTTATAGTTTATTGACTATAAAACATGTAGAGGTTGTGAAAATGAATAAAGAATTATCGGGGAATGAGAAAAGATTTGATAATATTATTGAAGAGATCGATAGAAAAATTGAATCTATATCTGAAACATCTGAAAAAGAAACAGTGCCAGAGTCTACGAAAGAGGGAGCAGATGAGATAAAGGCATCCGAAGATCAGGGAAAGACTCCGGAAGATGAGAACTTGGAGGATTTTGAAAGGGATGGGGTACATATAAAAAAATTAGATAGCTGAAATACAGAGAGGGTAGAAGTGAAAAGGCTAATATTAAGTATTGCAATAGCAGTTTTTGTTTTCAGTGTATTTTATTTTTTAGTTCAGGAAGATATTATTTCCTTTCAGAATGAGAGAATTGTTGATCTTATTGGTAAGAATATAGATAAAGAGAAGATCCTGGAAGCCACAACTTTTTCATCAGCTCTATACAGGTTTTTTGATATTGAAACTCGAAAGATTGGTATAATCCTTGATAAAGTTAACGTAAAAAAGATTATTGAAGATCCAGGGAATAAAAAGAACGCAGGGGTTCTGTATAATTACATAGGTTCAAATCAGTACTGTAATGGTCTCAGGATTATAGATAAAAATGGAACAATTTTATTCTCAACTTTTGAAAATGAGACAACTGGATCAAAACTTGAAGGCGATCAGTACAGTTCGGTGAATTTGTCCACCGAGAAAAGGGTTATCCTTGATCCGCTCCTGAGAAGTTTTGTATTCTCAAGAAAAGTCTCCGTTGAGAATGGAAGCTATTATTTTTTGTTTTATTATAATGAAGATGTTCTGGACAGAGTTTTTAAGGATATTGGAAATATAGAGTATAATGGATTTCTTGCCACCACGAATGGGGTGATAATTATAAATTTTCCTCCGGTAGGTATTGAAGATGAAAAAAATGTTTCTGAACTTTCGAAATACGTGAAGAGAAAATCTTCAGGCGCTGTTAGGGTTAGGTCTGAGGAATATGATAAAACAATCTATTTCAAGAGACTCCCACCTCCCCATGATGATTGGAGTGTAGCTTTGACATTTGATACTGAGAGTTTTAAAATCACCGGTATTGGTAAAATTATTCTTATTGTACAGGCCCTTGTGCTTTTTTCGGTGTTGATTTACCTGTTACTCAATCTCAGAAGTAGGGGAAGAAGAGAAATTTCAGAATATGGTGAGAAAATAAGTTTGGAAAAAATCAAACCAGAAGAAAAGCCTCATCCAGTACAGGAATTTAAACCCTACGGGATAACCACGCCGGAAGTTACTACTGGGGATAAAAAGACTCAGCCTGCCGAAACTGGGGAAGTTCTTGAAAAAGAAGAAATTATTGGGGAAGAGGTGGGGAAAGTACTGGATGTTGATGAAAAAATGCCAGGTACGGTTACTGAGGTGGGAGAAGAGAAGGAACGGGTAGTGGAAGAAGGATCTGAGGGCTTTCCCGTTGAGGAGGAGATATTTGAGGACCTCGTACCACTTGATGAAGTTGAAGAAGTGGAGGAGATTGAAGAAATAGGTGAAGCAGAGGTAGCAGAGAGTTTTGAGCCATCGGAGGATCAAGAAGAAAAAACTGAGGGTAAAAAAGTTGATGAAGCTGTGGTGAGGGAAGAGGAGCCCGTGGAAGCAGCTTCTGAGGAGCTTTTCGGGGTGAGGGATGAGCATGGAAAATCTGAGAGTAAATTGGATGAAGGAGTTTTGATTGAAGAGACTGGTGAAGGAGAATCTCTAATTGAAGAAGAAATCCAGGAAGCTTCTGGAAGAATAAAAGAAGGACTTATAGAGCCTGTGGAGATTGATGAAATTCCAGGAGAGGAAAAGTTACCTCCACTGGAGGAGCTGGTGAAAGCTGAAGAAGAGGCTCCATCTCCAGGAGAAGTTTCTGTAGGGAAAGAGATTTCGGATGAAGAGAGTGTTGGTTTACCTGAAACTCAGGAGCCAGGAGAGGGTGAGGGCATTATTGAAATTGAGCCAGAAATATATGAAAAAGGAAAAAAGGAAGAGAAAAAAGATGAAATTGCCTCTTTGATAAAAGAAATAGAGGAAGGTAAGAAACCCCCACAGCCATCGGAGGAAATTATTGAAAGAGTTATGAAGAAATTTATTGAGGAGGAAAAGCTTTCCCGGTGTGCGTATCTGGGCAGGCGAAATGATGCATTTGTACCCTTTGTAACTGTGGGGCTTTCAGGGCAGACAGTTAAGAAGCTTAAATTTGAACCGGAAGAAAAGGTAGTAAAGAGATACCTCAAGGAGGGTAAGATACTTCATATAACTGAGGATGTATTTTATTCTGAAGAACTTCGTGATAAATTTGATCACGGAGACAAATCCAAGATAAAACAGGTATTTTTAATTCCAATAATGAAGGAGGGAGAATTAAAAGGAATAATAATATTGCCATTAACACACAGTGAAGTTGCAATTAAAACAATAAATATAACTAAAATAAAAAAATTGCAGAAGGATGTTGGTAAGTTCATTTAATGCCAATTTCCTTGACTATAATTATTGGGAATATTACTCTATTTTTAGCATATATTTGCAAAATTACATAAAACTAAGGGGATTAAGGTGGTGCATGCGATAATTAAGTTTGCACTACCATCCCTCTTCCTAGGTTTAATTGGAGGATATTTTCTTCGCCGTTATATAGCAAAACTGAAAATCGGTTCTGCTAAAGAAACGGCAGAAAATATATTAAGAGAAGCGGAGAGAGAAGCTGAGGCAAAAAAACGGGAAGCTATTCTTGAAACGAAGGATCAGATATTTCGTGAAAGAAGTAACCTTGAAAGGGAAACGAGGGAGAGAAGAGCTGAACTTCAGCGTCTGGAGAAAAGGTTATTACAAAAAGAGGAGTATCTTGATAAGAGAGTCGATGTATTAGACAGAAAAGAAAAGTCCTTAGCAAACCGGGAGAGGGTGGTAGAGGAAAAGGAAGAAGAGCTTAAAAGGGCTCAGGAAGAGATAAGGAAAGAGCTGGAAAGAATCTCTGGAATGAGTGCAGAAGAGGCCAAATCTTTCCTTATCAAAAATATGGAAGAGGAAGCGCGTAGAGAAGCGCAGGCCACAATCAACCTGATTGAATCAGAAGCGAAGTTAACTGCTGAGAAAAAGGCAAGAGAAATACTGGCATCAACAATCCAGAGACTTGCCTCTGAAACAACCTCCGAGATTACAGTTACCTCTGTTTCACTACCGAATGATGAAATGAAAGGCAGGATTATAGGTCGTGAGGGGAGGAATATAAGGGCACTCGAAACGCTTACAGGAGTTGATATCATTATAGATGATACCCCTGAAGCTGTTGTGATCTCAAGTTTTGATCCTGTCAGGAGAGAAATTGCAAGAATTTCAATGGAGAGGCTCATTGCGGACGGTAGAATACATCCGGCAAGAATAGAAGAGGTAACATCAAAGGTTACAAAAGAAATAAATCAATTTATTCTTGAAGAGGGAGAGAAAGCAGTTTTCGATCTATCCATCCAGGGTCTTGCTCCAGAGCTTATTCCTTACATAGGAAGGTTGTACTTCAGAACCTCTTATGGCCAGAATGTTCTTGCGCACTCCAGAGAGGTAGCAAACATTGCAGCAATGCTTGCAGCTGAAATAGGTGCGAATGTCGCTAAGGCAAAGAAAGGTGGTTTGCTCCACGATATTGGGAAAGCTGTGATAACTGAGGGTGATGGAAACCATGCAGCTATTGGTGCTGAGCTGGTGAGGAAGTATGGGGAAAGCTCTGATATAATTAATATCATTGAGTCCCATCATAACGATAAAGAACCGAAGAGTATTGAGGCAGTGCTCGTTCAGGCTGCAGATGCCATCTCGGCCAGCAGACCGGGTGCCAGACGTGAATCCATGGACATGTATATCAAGAGGCTGGAGAATCTCGAAAAGATTGCCGAGAGCTTTGATGGGGTCGAGAAATCATTTGCCATTCAGGCTGGACGTGAGATAAGGGTGATTGTAAATAATGATCGCATCGATGATGAAAAAGCCAAAGAGGTTGCAAGGGAAATAGCAAAACGAATTGAAAAAGAATTGAAATACCCTGGCAGGATAAAGGTAACTGTAATCAGGGAAACCAGAATAATTGAATATGCAAAGTAATTAGCTTCGTTAATCACCAATAAAAGAAGCTAAGATGCTTTGAGTTGAAAAATATTTGAGACCAGAAAGAGTAGAGTGAGATTTTGAGCCAGTCTAAAGAAATAAGAGTTGGTTTTATTGGTGATATCGTTGGAGAGCCAGGAAGAAAAGCTCTTTTTGTAGCACTCCCCACTCTGATAAATAATTATAAGATCGATTTTATTGTGGTAAATGGTGAGAATGCTGCAGGTGGATTTGGCATAACCGGAAATATAGCCTCAAAACTTTACTCTTATGGAGTCGATTGTATAACTACCGGTAACCATGTGTGGAGAAACAAAGAAGTTTACAGGATAATAGATTCCGATAAAAGGCTGGTAAGACCTGCAAACTACCCACAGGGGACACCGGGAAGAGGCTGGACTATTATCGAGAAAAATGGTAAAAAACTTGGGGTATTAAATTTGCTTGGCAGGGTCTTCATGGAACCACTGGAATGTCCCTTCAGGGTAGCCCGAAAAGAAATTTCTCAGATCAAAAAGCACACTGAGGCGATAATCGTTGATTTTCATGGAGAAGCAACAAGTGAAAAGATGGCGATGGGGTGGTTCCTTGATGGACAGGTTGGTGCAGTGATAGGAACACATACACATGTTCAAACTGCCGATGATAGAATACTTCCACTGGGAACAGCCTATATAACTGATGCGGGTATGACCGGTTCTTTTAATTCTGTTATTGGAATGAAAAAGGAACCTGCCATTAAAAAATTTATCACCATGTTACCTTCAAAGTTTTCAGTTGCCGACGGAGATTTAAGGATAAACGGAGTACTTGTGACGCTTAATTCTGAGGGACGAGCAACGGGCATAGAGCGGATAAATGAAAAGATTATTGTATAATAACCGGTGGCTGGAAGTTTTTGTTCTGGAAGATATTTTTGGAACATATATTAAATTAAGAAACTTGTTTTTTTCCCTTCCTTTATATTCATCAAATAGTATGTACGATGTAAAGAATGATTTTGGTAATAATTTTAGAAGTATTATCGGTGAACGATATAGGAGTATCCTTTCATAAAAAC
>CAZFGQ010000066.1:0-14787 GCA_964518675.1 uncultured Spirochaetota bacterium | reverse complement strand
ATTATATCCGGAGTTAAGAGTACCAGCATCTTGATTTTTATTATATCATCTCCTTAGTTTCTTAAAGATTTATTATTTCTTTCATCGACAAGGAGCAAGGAGAAATTTTTATTTACATAATTTCTTAGAAGTCGCAAATAACGTTAATATTAATTATACCACAGTTGTTGGCTGCTCTGAAGCCCCCTTTAACTTCAGTTTATTTACATAATGACAAGCAACAAAATGACCTGGTTCATACTCGCAAAGCTCTGGTTCAACTTCACTACACAACTCTTCAGCATATCTACACCGTGTATGAAAACGACACCCAGATGGAGGGTAAGCTGGATTTGGTCTTTCTCCCGAAAGAATTATGGGTTTAATCTTGCTTTTAGGATCAGGTGTTGGAATTGCTGACATAAGAGCTTCTGTGTATGGATGTTTAGGATAGTAATAAACTTCTTCAGTTGTTCCTATTTCAACAAACTTACCAAGATACATAACAATAACTCTATCACATACATAAGCTATAACACTAAGATCATGGGCTATAAAAAGATAAGTGAGATTAAACTGATTTTGTAAATCTTTAAGAAGGTTTATTATTTGGGCTTGAATAGATACATCAAGAGAGGATACTGGTTCATCGCATACTATGAAATCAGGATGGAGTATCAAAGCCCTGGCAATACCGATTCTTTGCCTTTGTCCACCACTAAATGCATGGGGATAACGGCTCAATTGCTCAGTATTTAATCCACATTTTTCAGCAATTTCTACAACCCGTTTATCTAGCTCCACACCGCTTGCGATTTTATTAACGATTAAAGGTTCAGAAATTATTTCTTTTATAGTCATACGAGGATTAAGGGAAGAATATGGATCTTGAAAAATCATCTGCATATGTCTCCATATTTTAGGAAGATCTTTCCGTTCAAGTAATGTAATATCAACCACTGAGTCATCTTTATGAAATAATATTTTACCATCTGTAGGTTCCACTAGACGAAGAATTGCACGGCCAAAACTTGTTTTACCACAACCACTTTCTCCAACTAATCCAATAGTTTCGCCTTTATTAATAGTTATATTAACACCATCTACAGCTCTAATCAATGAACTACCTTTTCCAAATAAAGGGAATCGCTTACTTTGATAATACAATTTTAAATTCTTAATCTCTAAAAGCTGGTTCATTATTTACCCCAATATAGGAACTTTATATCTTCTATTCATATAAATAGCAACACACTGAATGTTGATTGCTAATTTTAATAGCCTTTGGAAAATACCTATCACATTTTCCACGAATCATTGATTTACACCGAGGATGAAACTCACATCCTCTTGGTCTTTCATAAATATTGGGCACATCTCCCAGAATAGGTTCTAACTTTCTTCTTTTACTTAAATTTTCTAATCGAGGAATTGCATTTATTAAACAAATTGTATAAGGATGCTTGGGATTACTAAATACTTCAATTATATCTCCTTCTTCAACAATCCTTCCCATATACATTATAATGACGCGGCTTGCTATTTGAGCTACTACGCCCAAGTTATGTGTAATAAAAATAACAGCCATTCCGTACTCTTCTTGCAATTCTTTTAATAAATTAATAATTTGAGCTTGAATTGTTACGTCTAGTGCGGTAGTGGGTTCATCAGCAATTAATAAAGTTGGATTACATGCTAATGCTCTAGCTATCATCGCTCGTTGGCGCATGCCCCCCGAAAATTCATGTGGATATTTATTAATTGCAGTTTTGGGATCTGGAATTCCAACCTTTGCAAGCAATTCTATAACTCTATCCAACGCTTCCTTTTTAGGTATATTTTCATGAATTATAATGGGTTCTAAAATTTGATCACCTATAGTATGCACAGGCGAAAAGGAACTCATCGGTTCCTGAAAAATCATCCCAACATATTTTCCTCTAATTTCATATAAGCTTCTAGATTTTGGTCCTAGTTTAGTAATATCTAGCTTATTACCATTTTTACCAAAATCAAATAGTATATTTCCTGAAGTTATCTTTAATTCTTTAGGAAGTAAACGAACAAGAGACCTCGAAGTTACAGTCTTTCCACATCCACTCTCACCAACTAAGGCAAGAACTTCACCTTCATTTAATCGAAAATTAACATTGTTTATAATCTTTATATAATTTTTTTCAAACTCTAGTGAAATTTCTAAGTTATTGACTATAAGCAATTTCTTTCCATCCATAATATATTTTTTAGACTTTTGAGTAAGGATCGGCCGCGTCACGCAAGCCATCCCCAACAAAATTAAAAGCGAGAACTGCAACAA
The DNA here is from genome assembly GCA_964518675.1 of uncultured Spirochaetota bacterium. Taxonomy (GTDB): domain Bacteria; phylum Spirochaetota; class B62-G9; order B62-G9; family CAZFGQ01; genus CAZFGQ01. The sequence goes on along the minus strand of CAZFGQ010000066.1, from coordinate 12,491 downwards.
TAACAAATATTCCTGGAATAAGGAGCCATGGCATATACGATAGAGTCATAACATTTTGAGCAGAATACAATAATACACCCCAGCTTACAATAGGTTCTCTTAAACCCAATCCTAAAAAGCTTAAAGATGTTTCTCCAAGTATCATCCATGGAAAAGAAATAGTTATTTCAACTATAATATAACTTAAAAATAAAGGTATTAAATGTCTGAAAATAATTCGCATTCTCTTGCATCCTGCCAACTTTGCAGCCGCAACAAAATCTTCTTCCCGTAGAGATAATAGTTTACTTCTTACTCTTCTTGCAAGATAGGTCCAACCTAATAATGACAATATTAATGTAATTGCAAAGTAAACCTTTAATGAACTCCATGTACGCGGTAACGCAGCAGAAAGGCCTAACCATATAGGTATTTCGGGTAGTGATCGGATAAACTCCATGACTCTCATAATTATAACATCAATAATTCCTCCAATATATCCAGCTAATCCGCCTATGATAAGCCCTAAAATAAATGTAAATGCAACTCCAACAACACCAATAGAAAGAGATATACGTGTAGCATATAAGCAACGCGAAAATAAATCACGTCCGAGAGTATCAGTTCCGAAAATATGAATAAAACCATTTTCAACACCGAATAAATGGATATTTGTAGTAAAAATTCCCCAGAATTTATATTCTGGACCTTTAACAAAAAATTTAATATAGTATCGTTTACTTTTATCTATTTTGGCCACAAGCATTAGCGTATCAGGATCCCGCTTTTGTACATATCCATAACAATATGGGCGACTAATGTAAAGTTTATGATCATCTCTAATAAAAAAATGTATTCCCATTGGAGGTCCACTTAAATAATCAACATTACGCATTTGAGGTGTGTAAGGTGCGAGAAACTCACAAAAGATGCCGATTAGTATAAAAACACCCAGAACACTTAAACCAATCATTGCAAGTTTATGTTTTTTAAATTTCCACCAAATCAATTCTTTATATGTTGCAAGATCAATACGTTTAATTTTTTCTTTTCTCGATTTTAGAAAAAAATTTTGAAGCATAACTATTCTTCCTTACCATATTTAATTCTTGGATCTAAAAGCATAAGAAGAATGTCTGAAACAAACGTCCCAATTATTGTCAAAACACAATAGATAAGTATCATACTACCAGCCAGATACATATCTTGATCTTGCAAAGCTTTTAAAAAAAGTGGTCCAGTATCAGGAAGACTTAAAACTATTCCTATTATAGGGGCTCCAGAAATAACACGAGTAACCTCCCATCCTAAAGTACTAATAATAGGATTTAGGGCTATTCTTACTGGATACTTCATTAGTAATCTAAATTCTGGAAGTCCAGTTGAACGAGCTGATATAACATACATTTTATTTAACTCGTCTAAAAGAACAGATCTCATAGTTCTTATCTGGTATGCTGTTCCAGCTGTACCTAAAACGACAACTGGTACCCACAAATGGGAAAACATATCCTTTACTTTTGCAAAACTCCAAGGTGCATTTACATATTCAGGAGAAAACAATCCCCCTACACTACTTCCAAACCATCTAAAACTTATATACATAAGTATTAATGCAAGTAAAAAATTAGGAGTGGCCAGTCCTATATAACCAATTAAAGTAAAAAAATGGTCACCAATTGAATATTGCCGGATCGCTGAATATATACCAATGCCAATTGCTACAACATATATAAAAATTATAGTTAAAAAAGCTATAATTAATGTAAATGGAAGCCTTTCCCAAATCACTTCTTTAACAGGTCTTTTATATTCAAGAGACATACCCAAATCTCCCCTCAACACTCCCCATATCCAGGAAAAATATTGAATATAAAGTGGTTTATCCAATCCTAATTGATGTCTAAGCGCATCAATTTCCGCTTGAGTAACTAACTCACCTGAGTTTAATCTCTTTGATGCATAAGCATCAGCATAATCACCAGGCGGCAACTGTATAATAACAAAGCTAACAATTGATACTGTAAATAACGTTATTATTGTATATACAATCCTTTTAATAACAGAATAAAGCATTTTATTAATCCTTGGATTACCATTTTTAATTTATTTAGGGGAGGATTATTTCTCTAACCCTCCCCTTCTGCCATCCATCAGAAAATCTATTCTTTAAAAAACCATTGATCCGGTCTAAATGAATATGCTCTGCGATATGGATAATTTTGAATTTTCCATTCAGTTACATTCCCCAACCTATTAGATACCACTGTAGGATTCGGGCGGGCACCAACTGTCCCAATTATCGTCAAATTTTTTACATTGAGATCCACCATTTCTCGACCTATTTTCATATATCTATCACTTCCTGGCATAGTGGTTAACATTTCATTTGCCAGATTATACAATTTTTTAATCCACTCCGGAGGTTCTTCGCCTTCTTTTCCATTAGTCCTCAACCATTCAACCCATGGAACTCCAAATAATGGGTTGTAATCAAGGTATGGAGGGGCATAACAATACGGTTGCGTTATAATATCAATTTCATATGGTATATCATATTCACAGTTAATATCCAAATCATTATTCTTCCCTTTTATCCTCAAAGCTTCAGTTGTTATTTCTTTAGTAACTACATTTATACCAAGTTTTTTCCAATCACCTGCAATTAATATTACCTCATCTGAGCTAATCATTTGTGTTGAATATTCCCAAAGAATTGTTAAAGGTTTTCCATCTGGCCTAATCCGTATACCATCAGGTCCCTTTTTGAGTCCCATCTCATCAAGAAGTTTATTAGCTTTATCTGGATTATATTCAATCATGTATTTTTTGTGTTCCTCAGTTACAAAAGGACAATTACGAGGTATCGCCTGAGAAATTTCGGCCAAGCCAAGATATATTGTTTTGTTGATCTCTTCACGGTTAATCGCTAGTGACATAGCTTGTCTAAAGCGAATATCTCCATAAATCTTCCTGAGAACAGGGTCCTTATGAGTTAAATTGAATGAAAAAACTGCTCCCGTCTGCCCTGGTGGTAGTTGTATCGTGTAATTACCTTTTTGAGCATTTTTCTTTAAAACAGGATACGAACCTAATCCAATATTTTGAGCTTCTTCATCTATATTCCCATTCATAATTTCCAACAGTACCACATTAATGTCTTTTATGAATCTCTCGTAATGTTTATCAATATAGGGTAATTGATTACCTGCTGTGTCAACCTTAAAATAGTATGGATTAGCGATAAAAATTCTTCTTTGAGTATTTGGCTCTTCCATTAATATATGACTTTCAAGAGTAGGAGTGTACATTCCATAAGGACTGGATGTTTGCGTATCTTTCCATTTATTCCAGTGAACTTTGAAAAAAGATGCCCAACCATCAAATCCCTTTTCTTTTGCAATCCTATCAGCATTTGGATTGTACTTGATATGAAACTGTTTTAAATAATGTTTTGGTGCATACGGATAATAGTATCCACTTGCCCAGAAGGAGTATAAAAATCCAGGAAATGGTTTTGCAAACTTAAACTTAAAGGTAACATCATCAATCTTTTCTATTTCAACTGGTTTTCCTCCTACCATCCATTCTATGGGTACTTCTGGAAATAACTCTTTATTTTTTATGATATCATTGATGAAAAATACAACATCTTCAGAGGTAAATGGTGCACCATCTGACCATTTATGTCCTTTTCTCAAAGTAAAAGTAATCTCCGTATAATCTTCATTCCACCTCCAGGATTTCGCCACATTTGGCACAATAGTGTGTAAATCATCGCTGAGTCTTACCAAATTAGCCATCCTCCACGACAATATCTCTGAAGTCCCTGACTCTAACGCCCTACTACAACCTCTTAGTGTTCCCCCGTACTTGCCAATTTCATGGTATGGCATTGCAACCAATGGCTCTGCCGGTAATCGATCCTCAACAGGTGGGAGTTCACCTTTTTTCACTTTTTCCACAAACATTGGATTCTCATGAAACTTAAGCTTATAACCCAGCTGTTTTTCATACTCTTCTAGTTCAAACTGCTGAGGATACTTACTTTTAAAACCCATTGGATTATCAACTGTTGGATATTTTTCTGCAACTTTTTGCACCTCTTCTTTTTTAACCTTCTTCTCCTCAACAGTCGGAGCAGACTCTTTTCCGGCAAACGCTATATTAAATATCGTTGTGAAAGCGAAAATAACTAATGTAACAAATAAGCATACACTTGTTAACCGTTTCATAGTTTTTACCTCCTCTTTTTAAATTTTTAATTTTAAAAATATATATGGAAAAAGATCTACTATTATTGTAGATCTTGTTATTTTCAAAAATAACTATAAGATATTCATTTTTAACATAAGTAATTTATATATTTAACATATATACAAAATCTGGTTCAAATATTTTTCTTAATGCGAATATCGACCAGTACATCACATAACTTTTAAACATTACCCAATTTTTAATTAAAGTCATATTATATATTCAATAATTGAAAAAACTATTATCTAAATTTCTATAAATTGTTTATTCCTATTGGACAAACCTTTCTACAAATATTGCATACTACAATATTTGATTCCTTTCCAACATCCTTATACATATATGAACGACACAACTTTTGATTTATTGATTTATTAGAACCAATTGCACCTACAGGGCAAGAGTCAATACAAATATTACAATTAGCTGGACACAAAGTATTCTTTTTAGATTCATCCAGCAAAGGATCCGGTTCTAATTGCACGTTTGTTATTATGGACCCTAATTGAAGTCTATTTCCATACTCAGGGTTAATAAGTAAAGAATTTTTTCCTATAATACCCAACCCAGCAGCCTCTGCAGCATGCTTATGTGAAATATCACCTCTCCCATGCTTTCTTTCAGGTTCCCAATCAAAATAAGGTCCATCAGAGGTAACAGGTATAGCCATCCATCCATATTTCTCAATAAATCGGGCTGTCTCTTGCATAATAAAATCAAGTTTATACCGTAAAATTTCCATTTCATTATCATACTGTGTTGGTGGCCCATATAATAAAACACCCTTTGTTATAGGGATAGCAAAAACAATTACTGTCATAGCATCAGGTAAAATATCTTCTGGTCTGTGGGATTTTGGAGCTTTTTTTAATCTTACAGTTGGAGAAAAGCCCACCAGAGTAGCACCAATTGATACCGCGTATTTTCTTATTTCAGCTTTTAAACTGTTCATATTTAATTAAGTTATCCAAAACTTAAATTAAGTCTCTTCGTAGATAAAAAATTGATTCTTAATTTCTTTTTCCTCGAATAAAAGTTCCCCATTCTTTATCAAAATATCTGTTTTATAGATTTTTACTTTTCTCTTATCAAAAATTTCATAAACAATTAATACATTTTTCCCATAATATCCCATATCATTACTAGAGGTTGCACCACACATAAATTGATAAAATTGATGATTACTTATAATATCAAAAGATCCTCTAAAATCTATTTCATGAGTATGTCCACAAAATACATAATGGATTTTATTTTCATTTACAAAATCTATCACTCGCTGGGAGTTTATCAGGGGACATTGATCTGTTGCAAGAATTGAATGATGTATTAGAATTAATTTCAGGTAATCATTCTTCCTTTTTATCTTTTCAGAAATTTTATTAAGAATGCTTATCTCCATGAAACCATCATCACTATATAGGACATTTGAATCTAAAGCGATAATCAAAATATTATCACCTTTAATATTAAATTCTTTTATGAAATTAATATCAGTAAATTTCTCATTCACCCTTAATTTGGTATTTAAAAAAAGTCTTTTCTTTGCAACTTCACATTTTACTTCAGGATAAATTACCTCTGGATTATCTATATATTTTTTATAAAATTCTACAGAACTTCGTGATCGTTTATCATGGTTACCAATTATTGATATAACCGGTGCGCACCTAATATTTCTTAAAAACTCAAATGCTTGTTTATATTCACGTTCAAGTCCATCACTTGTACTATCACCGGTATTTATTATTAAATCTACATCATAAGAATTAATTTTTTCTAAAAGCTGTTCATCATTACCATCCCAATGAAATGGTCCAAAATGCAGGTCACTTATATGAAGTATTCGAATCATCAAATTCCTCCATTATTTTCCTCTAATAGCTCATTAAATACCTTTTCCATAACTCCATTAAATTCATAACAATCCTCAGGGAATATCATTCCCATATTTGCTACCTGAAACATATTTCTCTTCAAAAGAGGCCCTTTACCAGGATACACAACATAACCATCTTCATACATCTTACTGATAAACTTCTTTAGATTAAGCTCGGGTGGTAAAAATATAGAAGTAACTGTATTTGACATAACCTTTTCATCACTGATTAACATCTTTAATCCCAGTTTTTTCACACCTTCTCTTATTATTCTAGCATCTTTCCTGTATCTTTCTATCCTATTTTCTAACCCTTCTTCAAATAACTCTTCCAATGCTTCGTTTAATGTTAAAAAAGTAACAACAGCAGGGGTATTTGGCGTTTGATTATATTTCTCAGCCTTTTCTATAAACGATTGTAATCTCAGATATATGTTTCTTCTTGGCACATCTTCAATTTTGTTTATTTGACTTCTTTTTACACATATAAATGAGACACCAGGTTGCCCTGAAATGTTTTTATTAGGAACACCAGTACAGAAATCAATATTATCACTCTGGACGTCTACCAACTCTCCACCCAAAGCACTTATTGCATCCACAAAATAAGTTTTTCCATATCTCTTTGCCAATTCACCTACTTCATGAACAGGATTAATCATACCTGTACTCGTTTCATGATAAACCATTGCTACCATTCCAATTTTTTTATCTCTTTGTAGTTTTTCCTCAATTATATTTAAATCGGGGTATTGACCCCAATCAAACTCGATATGATTCAAAGCAATTTGATAACATTCAATAATTTCTCTAAGCCTATTCCCAAACTCGCCATTTGATATCAACAACACTTTTTCATCACTTTTAACTACAGATGAAATAACCGCTTCATTAGCCGCGGTACCAGAACCGCTTATGACCACAATAGTATAATTATTTACATCAGCCCTAAATAATTTGAGCAAATTTTTTCTCAACCTTCCATAAATTTCCTGAAAATCAATACTTCGATGACATAAATCTGGGGCTAGAGCAGCCTTCTTAATCCTTTCTGAAGTTAAAACAGGTCCTGGTGCAAAAAGTTTTTTTTCTTTGATGATCTCCACCTTAATTCTCCCAAAGGATGGCTTTTTTCACAATTTAATGTTAGCTTTAAGGCATTATTCCATAAATTAAATTATTGAATTTCCTTCTCATTGCTTTCTTTCGGCGAAAATTTTTTCTCTATATTTTCAAGCTTTTTCAATTCGAAAAGATCATACCAAATCCCTGACTTTAAACCAGCAAGATAAAAACAACCAAGTGAAGTAATTTCTTTTAGAAAAGGTCTTTTTATCTTTATTCCTAGTAAATCAGTCTGAAACTGCATTAGAAAATTATTTTTACTAACACCTCCATCAACTGAGATGTAATTAGTGTTAAAACCATAATCTTTTATTAATTCCACAATTTTACACACTCGATACGCAATCCCCTCTAAAACCGTTCTTATAAGGTGTCCTTTTGATGTGACTATGCTTAATCCGAAAAAAGCACCTTTAGAATCAGAATTCCAATAAGGGGTTAATAGTCCTACCAGTGAAGTAATAAAATACACTCCTCTATTATCCTTTAATGAAAATACAATTGAATCAGTACTTTGGGGATCAGAAACAAGTCCAAACCTATTCATTAACCACTCTATACAAGATCCTACATAATAAATGCTACCCTTCAATGCATAATTGATATCATTCACATACTGGGCTATTATTATAATTCTATTATTAGTAAAAGTCCTATTATTTCCAATATTTATCAATAAAAAGCCCACGGTTCTATATGTTAATTTTGCTTTTCCTTTATAAAAACAAGTATGACCAAAAAGTGAAACTACTTGACCCACAACAGATACAATCATAGGAACATCAACTTTCACTTTTCCAGACAACCTGCAATATTCAAAATCCTACGTTGATGGAACAACCTCAGATAACGAATTAAAACTTATTCTAAAAAATCTACAATTTTTTCATCCCATTTCAGTGTATTAATATTAAATAGCATTGTTCTTGATGCAGTTGAAATATCTGTATATATACTTTTACATTTTGTTAGTATATATAGAAACCGTACATCTACTGTCCCTAATTTTGCTATTCCTTTTCTCAACTCATTCTTTACAGTATCTACATTCTCAAACATACAATTAATTTTAGAGGCTAAAAAATATGGATCAAGAAACAATCCTGTTCCACTCACTATAATTTCTTCATCAATACTTTTCTCCAAATCATTACATAAAGATATAGTTCTTTTATCCTGCCATATGATTGCATTATAATATCATTCCCCACCTATCTATTAAATGGAACTACTGTTTCTCACTGATTATTAAAAGCAATGGCAATTATATTCTTTACACTAATTCCATTATGAAAACAACCCCCTCTATCCTTTTGATAATTGAATTTAAAATATCAAAAGGATTCTGCTCTATCCACCCTCTTTGGGGGTAAATTTGCTTTATTGGTTGTTTACTTATAGATCTTAGCTGTCCGGCAATAGAAAAAATCCCAACCTTCATTGTTGACATTGATAAATTGTTAATATATACATTAATATAATGTAATAATCCATCTTAAAAATTAATTAAATTGATAATTTTCTCCTTCTTCCTTATATTTTAGAATCATTATTTTTATTTTACTCCCAATTTTTAAAGTCTTATATTTGTTTTGTTTCCTCAAACATTTTTCCATTTTCTATTACTCAAACTTTTCAATAATTATAAAGATTAATACCAAACTCCTTTCTTAATCCTCCTACAACAGTCTCGTAATAAAGCTTTTCAAAGTGAGGTTTCGGTTTAAAATACTCGAGATCATAACATTGGCTTATTGTTTCACCTTTTGGCGGTTTAGAAATTTTATCCAAATATCTTGGAATCACTTTATCTATAATTTCATTTGCCTCCTTTCTAGTTAGCCCTTTACAAGCATATGCTAGTTGAGTTGCAAATTCCATCTCCACCGGGGTAAAACTATTTGTTTCTTTTCCCTTAGCAGGATGGGGGTTATGTACTGAAGAACCTGAAGAAATAATTGTAAGTAAGCACACTAATGCTTCATTAAAATACATTTCCGTTGCAGCACCAGCAGCTGTATACGTTAATGAGATATAAGGTACCTTTATGTTTCTTGCTACAGCCTGAATACATACTGATAATGGCCATAATACTTCTGGTACCGATGAACAAACATAATTCATGTGAATTGGATATGTTAAATGATAAGTTGCACGAACAACTAATATTCCAAATAATGCATAGGCAGTATTTAATACTGCCAAACCTTCAGGACCTCCAGCATATCCCCCTAATAATCCACTTCCTTCATTCCCAATATTTGCTCCCCATGCTGTGAGATATGCCACTTTATTTAATGACGAGTAATCAATTTTCATTTCTGCAACCGATGCCACTAACCATCCATCTGAAGGTCTTCCACCAAATTGGGGCGCGGTTGCCGCTATTGTTGTTACATCCTTTGCACAAGCTGGTACCATATTCAGAAATGCGATCCCAGGACGTCCAGCCCTTCTACATCCTTCACGTGCATTTTGCAAAGCTCTTATTCCTGCAAATATTTCAGTTGGTGCACCAGAATGTACCTTTAATGGCCCGAGAGTATTAACAGTAGGAATGCTTAATGTTTTAGCTTTTGTATTTCTTGCATATGCTTCGGCTAATCTCATCCCTAAATCTTCTGTTATATTCACACTTGAACCACTATGGCAATGAGCAAGTTTATCTGAGTCAGGGAGTCTTCCCTCCATTATACATCGATCCGGTCCCTCACCTACATAGATTTTTTTAGGAGCATCTTCAACTGCTTCAAGTATTTCTTCCCTTGTAAACTTTATTACTCTTTCAGTATCAATTACATATGTACCAACTTCTGAATAAAAATCTATTGCAGCCTCAAAAATCTTATCAGCTAGATCATCATTTGTATTAATAACTTCTTTACGTTCCCATTTAATCTTATATTTCTCTAAAATTTTTCTCATTGCAGGAATAAATACTTTCATATCAAACTCTTTTTGAGTCATCATGGGTCCACTCACAGCCCTCTCTAAAACATCGATAAAACTTATCATTTAATTAGCCTCCATCGAACATTGTAAAACATTTTATAACCAAGAATATACTAATTTTTATATAATTCTATTCCAAAATCAGTTTTTAACTCTTTCACTACCCCATCATAATACAATTTCTCAAAATGCGGCTTTGGCTTTAACCGATCAAGATCATAACATTGATCAACCGTCTCCCCATTAGGTGGATCAGCTATCCGATCAATATATTTCGGTATTACCCTATCAATTATCCTATTAGCCTCCTTCCTTGTTATACCCTTAAGTGCATGCACTAACTCACACGAATACTCACTATCTATCGGCGTAGCACCATCCTTTATCTTCGCCTTCCCAGGATGCGGATCCTCTACACCAGCACCAGATGAGACAAGAGTTAATATATTCGCAAGTGCTTCATAAAAAAACATCTTTGTCGCCGCCCCAGCAGCAGCATATAATAATGAATAATACGGTACTCTCATGTTCCTACCTATTCCCTGTATACTCACTGATACAGCCCATAATACCTCAGGCACCGAAGAACATACATAAGTCATATGAATTGGATATGTAATATGATAATCTGCTCTTGCTACTAAAACACCATGAAATGCATATGCAGTGTTCACTACCGCTAACCCCTCAGGACCTCCGGCATACCCTCCAAGAACCGGCCCCTGCTCTTGTCCTATATTAGCACCCCATGACATCAAATATGGAACCTTCATCAATTCAGAATAATCTATCTTTAACTCGGATGTTGGCGCAATAAGCCACCCATCAGACGGCCTCCCACCAAATTGCGGCGCAGTCGCAGCTATTGTAGTACCACCACTTGTACATGAGGAAATCATAGAACTAATTGCAAGGCCAGGCCTACCCGCAAGCCTGCACCCCTCCCTCGCTATCTGTAAACACTTAATTCCAGCCAATACCTCAGCAGGAGACCCACTAGCCGTCCTTACATGCCTAACCATGTTCACAATGGGTACACTCAATGTCTTCCCCTTCTTTATTCTCGCATACGCCTCAACTAGCCTTAACGCATACTCAATACTTGTCTCAGTTCCAGACCCAACATGACAATGTACTAATTCATTCGTATCAGGTAAATTCCCCCTCATCACATACCTATCAGCCCCCTCTCCAAAATATACTTCCTTCGGTGCCTCTCTTATCCCATCAAGTATCTCTTCCCTACTAAACTTTATCACCCTCTCAGTATCAGTTACATATGTTCCAACCCCCTCATAAAACTCTATCGCAGCTTCAAATACCCTGTCAGCTAATCTATCATCCGTATTAATTACCTCTCTCTTCTCCCACTTTATATTGTATTTCTCTAATACCCTTCTCAATGTTGGTATGAATACTTTAAGATCAAAATCCCTTTGCGGCATCATCGGGCCCTTGGAAGCCCTCTCACATACATCAAGAAAATCTACCATTAACGTGCCTCTCTTTTTCTCTCTAGGATCAATCTTTCAGCAAGCTCCACAGCCCCAGGAGCCGTATCACTTGTCCCATCGGCACCAATTTTTTCAGCCCATTCATTATCAACAGGTCCACCACCTACAAGAATTATATATTTATCTCTTTCTCCTTCTTCTCTTAAATAATCAATTACATCTTTCTGGTATGTCATTGTTGTAGTCATAAGTGCTGACATTGCTATTATATCAGCACCTACGTCTTTCGCTTTCTCGACAAATGTGATAGGGGACACATTTGCTCCAATGTCATAAACTTCAAATCCATGAGTTCTCATAAGTGTTATGACAATATTTTTACCGATCTCATGTATATCATTAAGTACAGTTCCAAACACCACCTTACCAATTTTTTCAATCCTTCTCCCCGAATCAATTAACTTTGGTTCAATGACTTTCATACCAGATTGAAATGTTTCAGCAGCCATAAGCATCTCAGGTAAAAATATTTCTCCCCTACCGAACATATCTCCAACATTTCTTATAGCTGGTATCATTGCATCCTGAATAATCTTAAGAGGATCTTCTTTCTTACTTCTGATAATTTTATCAATATTTTTTAATAATACCTCAGTATTACCACCAATTATCGCATTTTTTAATTGATCCTTTATTTTCTCATTCATTACTTACTCCCCTTGTCTTTATCATCAAATTGTCTGACAAATATTACTTCATGAATAGCACAACATCGTGGACTCTCCCTCTAGGGGAGTCGCAAAAAATTATTGTTTAAATTCGCACAACATCGTGGACACTACTAT
>CAZFGQ010000065.1:0-15025 GCA_964518675.1 uncultured Spirochaetota bacterium | reverse complement strand
GCATAATTTTTCGATATGTTTGAATCTGTTATTTTTCAAACCCTCCTTTAATACTTTTTTTGCCTCTTCGTGTGAGAATCTTTTTTGTTCTTCCTTAAGTTTATAATTTTTTTAATCCTTCGCTGACTTTGGATCTGGTATTTAATGCTTGAATAATGCCAGGTGGTATCATAATCCATATCAAAAGAACCGATATGGGTAGTTGACATTTTTTTATTTATCCATATAATCTACAGAATATGGTTTCTCAGAAGTCATAGAGATATTACTTGCAATACAGGATTGACTTTAGTAAAGAGTTTAGTGCAGACATATGCTGTATTTTCTTGAGAATCATTACTGTAACCGCGGGGTTTTGTGATGCAAAGGATTGTTGCAGCTGGAGATAGGGTTTATATGAAGTTTTTCGACCTTGATTTTTTCAGGAAAGAAGCTGAAAAAGAGGGATTTGAGCTTTTTAGTTTTAAGGGGTTTGATGATAGTGAGTTTGAGGAAGCAATAAAAGATGCGGTAGGGCTTATTCTAATAGATAGGCCTTTAACGGAAAAGCATATATCTGTGCTGGAAAAGTGTAGGATAATACTTGCCCTTGAGGTTGGATACGACTTTATCGATCTGGAGGCTGCTACAAGGAGAGGAATCGTTGTTTCAAATGTTCCTGCCTACTGCACAGATGAGGTTGCAACCCATGCTGTAATGCTTTTGCTTTCTGTCTCACGAAAACTTTTAGCGCTGACTGAGTCTGTTAAAAAAGGTGAGTGGGATTACAATCTTGCAAAACCTGTATACCATGTTAAGAATAAAAGGCTTGGAATTGTAGGGCTTGGTAAAATTGGAAGATCTGTAGTTCCAAAAGCAAGGGGATTTGGAATCAATATATCTGCATACGATCCTTATGTTTCCGATGACATATTTGAACTTCTTGGAATCGAGAGGGTTCATGAGTTTGATGATCTTCTCAGAATTTGTGATTTTATATCCCTCCATGTACCGCTGAACGGCGAAACCCACCATATGATTTCAGAGAGAGAGCTGAGGATTATGAAAAAGGATGCTATCCTGATAAATACCTGCAGAGGAAAGGTGATTGATGAGTATGCCTTGCTGAAGGCTTTAAAAGAGGGCTGGATAGGTGGTGCAGGGCTTGATGTTCTTGAGTCGGAGCCTCCGGAGGGAATAAACCCTCTGGCGCAGCTTTCAAATGTTATAATAACTCCCCATTCAGCCTGGTATTCAGAGGAGAGCCTTGAAAGGCTTAAGCGTCAGGGGATGGAGGAGGTTATTCGTGTTCTGAAGGGTGAAAGGCCCAGGTATATAGTTAATCCTGAGGTACTTGCAGGTAAAAAGTTGAGAGCTGAAAATTAAGGGTTTAAAGGACATTTTATCTTTAAAATTATTAGATTGCACTGCCGATTTTATGTAATAACGAATGTCGAGTTTTCTGAAAAATAGAAATCATAATACAAAATAAAACTGAAAATGTGGCAGTGCCGGCGAACTTCGGACTATTTATATTAACCTGTTGATTTTTTTATTTTGAATCGATATTTTGCGTTTCATAACGAGAACTCGAAGTTCGTCCTATAAGTGTTTAATCCAAAGAAGTAATCTAAGGTTTGGTGTTGTAGCACTGGCAGTATCAAAATCCAATCCAAAAAAATCAAAGGAGGGTTTATGGAGTCCTATCAACTTGCTGCGATTATTTTTATAATAATCTACTACGCTTTCATAATTGGTTTAAGTATTTACAGGAAAGTTATCAAGTCAGAGATGGATTACTTTCTTGCAAACAGGACCTTTCCAGCATGGGTTCTGGCCTTTAGCTATGCTGCATCATGGTTCGGAGGAGCATCTGCTATTATTTCAGCAGATAAAGCTTACAGTGGAGGCTGGAGTGCGTATTTTGTTATGGGTGGTCCAACTATAGTATCGGGGATTGTTCTCCTTTTCTTCGCCAAGAGAATTAGGATGTTTGGCCCTCTTTCCCAGCCCGAGATGACAGAGGCACGTTACAATCGTACAGCAAGAATAATACAGTCCATAATTATATGGTGGTATATGGTTACATGGGCTGCAAGCCAGATGATTGGTGCTGCCAATTTTGTAAGTGGATTTTTTGGCTGGAGTTATACCATTGCCCTGTTTGTGGTTGTTGTGGTTGTATGGTTTTACTCAATGTTTGGTGGTTTCAAAAGTGTTGTTACCACTGATATTGGACAGTTTGCATGGATTATAGTGGCGTTGATCATTGTACTTATTTTTGCATTTAAGGGCTCAGGTGGATTTGGTAATGTTTCAAAAGTGGTTTCACAGAAGGGATTGGAGAATTATTATAATATTTTCGGGAATGCAAAATACAGTCTTTTCTATATAATATCGTTTACATTTGCATGGGTCATTTCTGCTGAGATCTGGCAGAGATTTTCTGCAGCAAAGTCTGTCAGGGATGCTCAGAAGCTTTCCAGGGGTGCGCTTTACATTAATATTCCACTTTATTTCTTTGTTGTGATTATAGGAATGCTTGCCCTTGCCATGTATCCCGAAAAACCCGAAGGGCAGCACATTATGGTGCTGGTAATTCAGGATTATGTTCCACCTGTGCTTGCTGGTATCAGCTTTGCCGGACTTCTTGCTGCCCTTATGTCTACTATGGATACAGCTATAAATACTGGATCACTGGTACTGACCGAGGACATATACCACAGGTGTTTTAAGAAGGACGCTTCGGAAGCCCAGCTTGTTCTTTTCGGACGTATATCAGCAACAATCATGGCGGTTTGTGGGATATTTATATCCATTGCGATAAAGGATCTGCTCTGGGTCTTATGGATGGCAAGTGATATTCTTGCTTCCGGGGTATTCTGGCCTCTTATCCTTGGCATATATACTAAGTGGGGAACAACGAAGGGAGCAATTGCAAGTATGCTTGTTGGAGCCGCATTTGTTCTCTGGCATTATCTGATTGATCTTGGTGTCGCCCTGCCCAGCATAATTCCTGCATGGCCGGGTAGGAGCTGGCCATTCAGCATTTTCTGGGGGATAGTGATTGGTCTGGTTGTGTATGTAGTTGCAAGTCTCCTGACTCAGTCAGAAGAAGAGAGAATGAAAGCGGAGAAATTTATGGAAAGGTTTGCCGAGTAAAACTGATAGTTTGGGTTTAAAATTGGTTATTTTTTAAATTGAATAACTTAACACCGTCTTTATTAAGCAAGAGATGTATCTTCTCGTCCGCTGAGCAAAGAACGGTTTTCAGTTTAGCGATAGATTAAAAGACACAGTTGTACGAGCATCATTAAGAGCACCTCTTTTTTATCCAGGGAGGATTGACTGATGGGTGACTTTGATGAAAAAATTGTGCGGTTGAAAAATGCCCTTGTTATAAGAGACAGAAAATCTTTTATGGATCTTACCAGGGAATTGGTCGAGAAGGGGATTGATCCTGTTGATCTGATAGAGAGGGGATTCAGAGCTGGGATGGAAGAGGTTGGAAGGAAGTTTGAAGCTCTTGAGATTTTCATACCGGATATGATAGAAGCGGCTGAGATAATGGAGGAGGGTTTGAGGATACTCAGACCTATTCTTGAAAAGAAAAAAGAATTAAAAACTTTAGGGAGAGTGGTTCTTGGTACAATCCAGGGTGATGTTCATGAGATAGGCAAAAATATTGTAAAAATAATGCTTCAGGGTGCAGGTTTTGAGGTTATAGATCTTGGGAGGGATGTTGAAATAATGAGATTTGTTGATTGCGTGAGGAATGAAAAACCAGACTTGGTAGGAATTTCGGCTCTTATGACAAACACCATGGTAAACATTCCAAAAGTTATTGAATATCTGAGGGAACTGGGATTGAGAGATAGCGTAAAGGTTATGGTAGGTGGTGCACCTGTGCTTGAGGAGTGGGCACTAAAAATAGGTGCTGATGGTTATGGTGAGAATGCAATGGAGGCAGTGGAAGTTGCAAAAAAGCTACTCAATATTAAAAACTGAGTATTTAAAAGCTCTAAGAAAAAAGTGCTGCCTCTTTTGAATGATAAATAATGCGGGAACATGTATTTTCACTGGGGTTTTGACTTGGATAATGTTTTAACGAATGTTTTGATGATGAGTATTTAGAGCATTTTTATTGAAAAGTTTTGCTATCGGAGGATGAGGTTATGCTTTCTTTTTGGGATTTCGTTGAGATGGCTGAGAAGGGTAAAATAATGGGAGAAAAGGATTTTGACAGCCTTCTCAGCAAGACGTTGCGGGAGCTGGAGCAGAAATACGAGATAAAGTACAATCCAGAGAATCCAGTGAGTTCTGATGACAATCTATCTGACAGATTGTTCGATGCGGCAGTTGAATTTTTTGAGAAGGTGGGAGTATATGTAATTGACACTGGAAGACAGGTTACGCTTTCGAAAGATGATCTTTATTCGATCTTGGAATCGGCCCCTTCTGAAGTAGTCTATGGAAGTGGTAATGAGACTGTAAAAGTATCCCACAGAAAGGTTGAGGATGAAGTACCTCCTGTTGTCTTTTTTTCCGCTGTTGGCACACCTGTCAGGGAAGAGCTTTTCGTAGAGCTGTGTATGAGTTATGCAAAGGAACAGCTTGCCGACACATTTTCAGGTCCTCTTATCACCGAGTATCGAGGAAGGCCTATAGCATCGGGTTCACCTGTGGAGGTTGAGGCGGCTATCTGGAATGTGATGAAACTAAGGGAGGCTGCCAGATTTTCAGGTCGTCCCTACATGCCAATACATAACTTTATCTCGGTTGCCGAAAAAACCGACGCAACAGTTGCAGGTGCCAGGGAGGAGTTTGGGGCTTTTCCTGGTGATGGTCTTTTTACGGCTGCTATTGCTGAAATGAAAGTTGACTATGAGCGACTGAAGAGAACTACTTTTCTCATGCATACACCATATGTGAGAGGTGGATTGTACGGTCCTCTTCTCGGGGGATATGCTGGAGGTCCGGGAGGTACTGCCATAGCACTTGTTGCACATCACTTTCTCGGGTTGTGTTTTTTTCAGGCTCAGCGGCATAATGCTTTTCCCATACATATAAATTATGTGTGTAATACCGATAGAATGTTGCTATGGCTTCTCAGTGTTTCCGGGCAGGCACTTGCAAGAAATACACATCTTGTTACCGCATCGAACGCTTTTATGGCTTCGGGACCATGTACAGAAATGGTCATCTATGAGCTTGCTGCACATTCCATTACTTCTACTGTTTCGGGATGGCATCTAAATCCGGCTGCTGTTGCCAAAAACAGACATCCAGAGCATGCTACAGGTATGGAGGCAAGGATACATGCGGAGGTCGGGCATGCAACGGCAGGAAGTGGAATAACTCGGCAGGAAGCAAACTTCATAGTTGATAAGCTACTGGAGAAGTATGAAAACAGACTATCCAAACCGCCAATTGGAAAGAGTTTTACTGAGTGCTACGATATTAAAAGAATAAAACCAAAAGATGATTATCTGAAACTTTGGGATGAGAAAAAAAAGGAGCTTGAAACTCTCGGACTGAGTTTCAGGAATATCCCTCATCGCTCCTGATCTAACAATTTAGATTCAGTTATAAGCTTTGCAATTTATTTAAAGTCTGGACAATTTTGGCATCAGCCCTAACCAGAGAGTCTGAGATTCGATTACAGTCATTTTAAAGAGGCCCTCTTAAAATTACTAGTTCTTTACTTGATTTTGATTTAAAAAACAGCCTCAAGATTTCATTAATCACGAAAATAATCCCACCCCGGTATTGACCCTTTTGTTCCTTCTATTTAACTTATACAGGTCAATTTGGATGAATGAAGATTTGCCTGGAGCGGCTACCTCGAAGCCGATGTTCTCTCCAGGTTTTTAGATAATTTAAAATAAATAATGGCGGTCTGGAATGAGGTTAAACAAAGGTATAGAGGATATAGCACCTTACGTTAGTGGCACAGCAATTGAGATTGCCCAGAAGAAATATGGCATAAAAAAATGGGTCAAAATGAACTCAAATGAAAATCCACTTGGCCCATCAAAAAAGGCACTTCAGAAGGCTATCGAGGCTGCTGGAAGTATGAATCTCTATCCCGAAAGTTCCAATCTGGCCTTACGAGAGAAAATTTCTCAAAAGTTTGATATTCCTGTTGATATGTGCACAGTGGGGAATGGAGCCGACGAAATTATCTATTATATTGCGATGGGATTTCTAAACGATGGAGATGAGGTGATAATCCCTGAGATTACATTTCCCATATATGAGATTGCAGCGAAAATCATGCGGGCAAATATTGTTAAAAGCCGAATGAAGGGTTATGAAATAGATCTGGATAGTATTGTTGATAAAATATCCGATAAAACGAGGATGGTATTCCTGGCCAATCCCAATAATCCGACAGGGCATGCATTTAATCACGAAAAAATAGAGAGGTTTATCGCCAAATTACCTGAGTCTGTTTTGCTGGTTCATGACGAGGCATATGGGGATTTTGCAGACACTTCAAGTTTTCCCAATACAGTTTCTCTTTTGAAGAATGGAGTAAAAAACCTGATAGCAATTCGCACCCTATCAAAAGCCTATGGATTTGCCGGATTGAGATTGGGGTACTGCTTTGCTTTTCCTGAGGTGATAGATGTTATTCACAGGATAAAGTTACCATTTAACATAAGTATAATTACGCAAAAAGCGGCAGAAGCGGCAATCGATGATGAAGAATTTATAGAAGAAACCCTCAGGGTAACACGCCAGGGCAGGGATTTCATTTACAGGGTTCTCGATGAACTGGGTCTTGGATACGTTCCATCAAGTACGAACTTTATACTCATAGATACCGGTAGAGATTCGGCAGAAGTTGTGGAAGAGCTGATGAAAATGGGAATTCTTGTCAGAGGGGCAGCAAATTATGGGTATCCAACATGTATTCGGGTAACTGTTGGAACCCACGAAGATAACGTGAAGTTTGTAGAGGCGCTGAAAAAATTATATGGCAGATAATGTATATTGGGTTTTTGCAAACAGTACTGTAAGTTAGAAACCAAAAATTGTCGGATCTTTGAGAAGGGACCTGAATAGTATTCAAGATCAGGTACTTAATAATTAGTCTGGAGGAATTGTATGGCTGAAAGAGAAGTAAGAATTGATTTTGATACAATGGAGAGGTTTATTATTGATGTTTTTAAAGGAGTTGGTGTCCCTGAAGAAGATGCCAGAATTTGTGCTGATGTTCTCGTGACTGCAGATAAAAGGGGCATATACTCACATGGAGTAAACAGGTTAAAACCCATTTATTATGATAGAATCAAAGCCGGAATACAGGAACCTGTGACAAAGATTGATATTGTAAGGGAGAGCCCTACAACAGCAGTTGTGGATGGTAATAATGGAATGGGCATGGTAATAGCAAAACGGTCAATGGAAATAGCCATTGAAAAAGCAGGTAAATATGGGATGGGAATGGTGGCAACGAGAAACTCCACACACTATGGGATAGCCGGTTACTATGTGATGATGGCGACTGAAAAGAACATGATAGGAATATCAGGTACAAATGCAAGGCCTTCCGTTGCACCTACATTTGGTGTTGAAAATATGCTGGGAACGAATCCGCTTACCTTTGGCATGCCTACAGATGAGCCGTTCCCTTTTGTGATAGATTGTGCAACGTCGATCAGCCAGAGAGGCAAGATAGAGGCATATGCAAAAATGGGTAAAAAGTTACCTCCTTCATGGGTTATCGGAAGCGATGGAATGCCCAAAACCGATCCAGATGAGGTTCTTGAGGGCCTTACGAAGGGTACATGTGCCCTTACTCCCCTTGGAGGAATCGGTGAGGAGGGGGGTGGATACAAGGGTTACGGGTATTCAACAGTTGTTGAGATTCTCTCTGCGGCGCTTCAGGGAGGCAACTACCTTAAAATGCTTACAGGTATTGATGAGAAGGGTAACAGGGTACCTTACAGGCTGGGACACTTTTTCATTGCTATTAATATCTCCAGCTTTATTGATCCTGATGAATTTAAAAGAATTACAGGTAACATTTTGAGAGAATTGAGGGCCTCAAAAAAAATGCCCGGGCAGGAGAGGATCTATACCGCTGGTGAAAAGGAGTATCTTTACTGGCTTGAGAATAAAGACAGGGGAATACCATTAAACGAGAGGCTTCAGGAAGAGATAAAACAGATTGTTAATGAGCTTGGGCTGAAGGGATACAACTTTCCTTTTCTGTGATTTTTTATATGTTTTTTTATATACAAATTGTCTATTTTGATTGGGGCTGGTAAATGATTGAGCTTGATTTTTCAAAATTAGATGGCCTTGTTCCAGCGGTGGTCCAGGATTATGGAACGGGCGAGGTCTTGATGCTTGCTTTTATGAATAAAGAAGCATGGCAGAAAACGCTGGAAACGGGATATGCCCACTACTGGAGCAGGTCGAGAAAGAAGATATGGAAGAAAGGAGCAACTTCTGGAAATCTCCAGGTAATAAAGGAAATAAGGATTGATTGTGATCGCGATACTGTTTTATTGAAAGTGGAGCAGCTCGGTGGGGCTGCATGTCACGAAGGATTCAGAAGCTGTTTTTACAGAAAACTTGTCGGCCGCGACAAACTTGAAATTGATGGCCTGAGGGTTTTTAACCCTGATGAGGTGTACGGAGGCTGATATGTCAGAAAGAAAATTTATCAAGTTTGGGATACCCAAGGGTAGCCTCGAGAGAGCTACCATTGAAATATTGCAGAACGCAGGCTGGAAGGTAACCACAAGTCTGAGGAGCTATTTCCCAAGCATAGATGATGAAGAAATCTCCTGTTCGATTGTGAGAGCTCAGGAAATGGCAAGATATGTTGAAAATGGTGTCCTGGATGTTGGACTTACCGGTCTTGACTGGATTTTGGAAAACGAGGCTGATGTGCAGATTATATCAGACCTTGTATATTCTAAGGCGAGCAAGAAGAAAGCGAAATGGGTACTTGCAGTACCACAGGATTCACCAATAAAATCCATTGAAGATTGTGCCGGCAAAACCATTTCGACCGAACTTGTGAACTTTACGAAGAAATATTTTGCTGAAAGAAATATTCCGGTGAAGGTGGAGTTTTCGTGGGGGGCAACTGAGGCCAAAGTTGCTGAGGGGCTTGTTGATGCGATAGTTGAGGTAACAGAAACCGGTACTACCATAAAGGCCCATGGGCTTAAAATAATCCACACACTTCTTGAAACAAACACGAAGTTGATTGCAAATAAAAACAGCCTTAAGGATAGCTGGAAGAAGGCCAAAATCCAGCAACTCGCCCTTCTTTTGAAAGGTGCTTTAAATGCCGAAAATATGGTTGGACTCAAGATGAATGTCCCCAGGGATAAACTCGAGGCTGTGGTTAGCTTATTACCGAGTCTGAATGCACCTACAATTTCCCAGCTTTACAATGCAGATTGGTTTGCCGTTGAATCCGTTATCCATGAGAGTGTGGTTAGAGAATTAATACCCAAGCTCATAGAGGCCGGAGCTGATGGAATTATTGAATATTCTCTCAACAAGGTTGTAGGAAAGAAAGATCTTGTTTGACAGTTTATGGAATTATTGAATGCAGGCACTAACTGTTGCTATTTATCGAGGACAGAATATAGTATGTTTTTTCCCTGAGTTTTTTAAGTAAGTGTTAAAAGAAAATAACCTTGAATATTATCCAGTGCAAGAATCCGAAGAATATGCCTGCGAACCCCAGCAGAAACTGGTATTTTTCAAGAAAATTTCTAATTTTTTGAATTTTACCACCCTCGACACCTTTAAGTTTTTCGAGAAAGTCTATTGAAATCAGAATTCCTATAAGAATGCCCAGTGCTGAGGGTATAAGATCTCCCAAGATGGGTACAATAGGTTTTCCTGGAGCATGGTATGGAACCAGCAGTTTGATTACACTGATAATCAGGATACTCAATCCTATTAGAATTTTATAGGGGGTTATTTTGTCTTCTATTTTGCCTAAAATTGGGTATTTATTAACAAAGAGAGGCATTACTATTATAAAGCCACCAACTATACAGCATAATCCCAAAAATAGAACCATTTTTTTCCTCCTGTGGTATCCTTCTAAGCGATTCTCATTATGACTCTTCTTGTCCTGGGCCCATCAAACTCACAGAAATATACCGACTGCCAGGTTCCCAGGAGTGGTCTTCCATTTGATATAATCAATGACAGTGAGTGTCCTACTATGGATGCCTTTATATGTGCGTCTGAGTTTCCCTCGTAGTGTTGATAATTATCCCTGTAAGGGATGAGATCGCCAAGTTTGTATATAATATCCCTTACCACTGTTGGATCAGCGTTTTCATTTATGGTGATGCCCGCTGTTGTATGAGGAACAAATAATGTGAGTATGGATTCCTTTACCCCGGATTTATTGAGAAAGTCCATAATTAAAGAATCCAGATTTATCAGTTCTTCTCTTTTAGTCGATTTGACCCTGAATTCTTCTATCATATTCTGAATACTCCTGGGTTTTGGTTTACATCTATTTTATAATTTACCCATAGATAGCTATTGCAGAAAATTACAATAAAGCAAAAAATTAATCAACATTTATTAGAATCTTACGAAGCCTTTTGCTTTGTAAAGAAAGAAACAGTTTTAAGCATGTTTACGGCATGTTTGAGCTGGAGATCGTATTCAAGATCCACCAGATCAGGAATTTTATACTTTTCTTTTTCGTTTTTTATAAGCCTTTTCACAATCAACGGGTTTATTTTGATCCCGTTGTTTTCGATTTCTTTCATGAGAGCCCGAAAATCTTCATCTGTGTATTTTTCTGGATGTTTCTTTACAAACTCTTCTATCAGTTTCAATTCGTTTATTTTATCAATAGCCTTCATTTCTTTCTCTGTAATTTCTACACCGTGGACAACCTCGTCTGGTTCGATTCCTATTTTATCTATGGTTTTTCCCGATGGAGTAAAGTAAAGTGCTGTTGTTATTCTTATTCCTGCTCCATTGGGTAATTCTCTTACAGTTTGGACCGATCCTTTTCCAAATGTTTTTTCACCCACGATGATTGCACGTTTGTTATCCTTCATTGCACCGGCAAATATTTCCGAGGCCGATGCACTTCCCTCATTTACAAGAACTATCATTGGAAGCTCTGGTAGAAGGAGTTCTTTATGAGCTGTGAATACCTGATCCTGTGATGGATTTCTTCCCTTTGTGGAAACAATCGTTCCGTTATCCAGAAAGAGATCTGCTATTTGCACTACCGAGGATAAAAGTCCACCAGGGTTGTTTCTCAGATCAATAATTACTGAATCCATACCTTTATTGTAAAGGTCCATATATTGTTTTTTCAAAGCTTCAGGTGTGTTTTCACTGAACTGGGAAATTCTAATGTAGCCGATATGATCATCGATCATTGTAGATTTTACCGTCTGGAGTTTTATCAATCCTCTTACGATTGTAAACTCAAGGGGTTCCTCTACTCCTGGTCTTTTAACTTTAATCGTTACACTGGTTCCTACCCTTCCTCTCAAAACCCGCACAGCATCCATTGTTGTGAATCCTTCTGTTGATTTTCCATCCACTTCAATGATCATATCGCCTGCTTTAATTCCCGCTCGCGCTGCAGGTGTATCATCTATGGGGGATATAACAGTAATCCAACCATCTCTTACACCGATTACAATTCCAAGTCCTCCAAACTCTCCTTTTGTATCTGTCTGTAGTTCGCTATATACATCTTTTGGAAGGTATGAGGTATGTGGGTCATCGAGGGATTGAATCATCCCGTTTATAGCGCCCAGTGAAAGAGCTTCAGGAGTTACCTTTGACTCATCGTAGTATTCAGTTCTGAGAAGGTTGAAAACTTCGTTAAAAATTCTAAGGTTTTCATATGTTTTTTCTGCATCCCCGAATAGGGTCCAGCTATTGAGTCCAGAGGCCGTTGTAACAATGAGAAGAATAAGAACCAGCCCAATCCACAGTAATCTTTCCTTATTTTTCATAGAATATTTCCTTAAATGTATTGTTCATTATGTAACTAACAATCTAAATTTTACTCATAAGGGGGTAATTGTCAAACAAAAGAAAGGAGAGAGAGGTACTATAGGTTTTCAAAATATTAGATATTTATTATATTATAATAACCTAATATACAAAAAATGGGAGGATTTTATGCTTGATAAAAAAATCGAAGAAGAAGTCCGGAAGATATTCGAGGGTCTTGAGAAGAATGTAAAGCTTCTGGTGTTTACCCAGGATGTAGAATGCATGTACTGTGAGCAGAATGAAGAACTGGTAAGAGATATTTCGGCTCTCACTGATAAGATTACATTCGAAGTGTATGACTTCGTTAAGGATTCTGAAATTGTTAAAAAATACGGTATTGATAAAATACCAGCTATTGTTCCTCTTGATGAGGACGGCAGGGACTATTCGATAAGGTTTTTCGGGATTCCATCCGGATATGAGTTTAGCTCCCTGCTTGAGTCAATCAAATTGCTCTCCACAGGAAATCACGGCCTTTCAGATGATACAGTTAAAAAAATTGAAGGGCTTCAGGTGCCTGTTCATCTCCAGGTTTATGTTACTCCAACATGTCCTTACTGTCCAAGGGCTGTTGTACTTTCCCATAAACTTGCCTATGTTTCTGACCGGATAAGGGGAGATATGGTTGAGGCTATAGAATTCCCCCATCTGGCGAACAAATACAATGTTATGGGTGTACCCAAAACAATAATAAATGAAAAGGATTATATAGAGGGTGCTGTACCCGAACCGGTATTTGTTGATAAAATTCTTAAATCCATAGAAAGCTAAAAAGAAAGCTAAAAGATTCTATTTTTTACTTACATTTTGTTTTTGTTTACATTTCATTTTTAGTTTTCTATTTTTCATAGGAATCTAATATATCTTGAAGTATCTACAGGTACCAGGAACGGGGAGCAGATTTTGGATTACAGAAGGATTGAATTGGCTGTCAAGCCAGGGACAGATGATCCCTATGCTCACCACATTCTCAGAGAGCTAAGATCGTTTGCGGGTTCTAAAATTAAAAACCTCAGGATAATAAGGGTATATACAGTTTACTCAGATCTCCAGACTGAGCTGTTGAGAGAGTTTGCTCTGGAAGTATTGTGCGATCCAGTACTTTATTTCTTCGAACTTGATTTACCTGCGGCGGCCAGATTTTCAGAATTCTCATGGGCTTTTGAGGTTTCGTTTAAAAGGGGTGTTACTGATAATGTGGGAAAAACCGCGACTGAAGTGCTGAAAATGTTCCTGGAGAGCAGGAATATCCCCTTTGATGAACGGTACAGGATATTTTATTCAAATCAGTATCTTCTGGAAGGTGATTTTACGGAGAATGAAGTATTAAACCTTGCCAGAGAGGCTATTTACAATCCCCTTATTGAAGAAGTTGAGGTGCTGGATTACCGGCGATTTAAATTGCATGGCGGGTTCAAACCCAAACAGATGGTTTATGTGTCAGACCATACCCCTTCGGTGCAGGTAATAGAGCTTGATGTTTCTGACAAGGAGCTAAAGAGAATATCTGAGCAGAGGGTACTGGCTCTTACTGTAGATGAGATGAAGTATTTCAGAGCATATTTTGAGCGAGAGGATGTACAGGAGGAGAGGAGAAAGATCGGGCTCGGGAAGTGGCCAACTGATGCTGAGATAGAATGCTTTGCTCAGACTCAATCTGAGCATTGCAAACATAAGATATTCAATGCGGATATTATCTACAGGGAAAACGGGAAAGAGCAGAAAATAAGCTCTCTTTTCAAAACCTATATACAGGGTGCAACAGAAAAGCTATCAGAAAAGAAAAAGTGGCTTGTTTCAGTATTCAAGGATAATGCTGGCGTAATATCCTTTGATGAAAATTACAATCTTGCCTTTAAGGTTGAAACACATAACTCTCCATCGGCACTTGATCCATATGGTGGGGCAATAACGGGTATTGTTGGCTGTGATAGGGACCCTGCGGGAACTGGGATAGGTGCTAGGATTATTGCCCATACAGATGTGCTTTGCTTTGGTGACCCATACTACAGAGGAGAGCTCCCTCCCAGGATGATGCATCCACGGCGCATAATGGAGGGTGTTGTAAAGGGAATTGAGGATGGTGGAAACAAGTGTGGAATTCCCACAATAAATGGAGCCATTATTTTTGATGATAGTTTCAGGGGGAAACCGCTTGTTTTTTGCGGTTCGGTTGGTATTATGCCGAAAAAGATCGGGGGCGTGTTTACCCATGAGAAAAAAATCCTTCCAGGTGATGTCATTGTAATGGTTGGAGGGAGAATCGGTAAAGATGGAATACACGGGGCTACTTTCTCAAGCGAGGAAATAAAAGAAACATCCCCAACCCAGGCTGTTCAGATAGGAGATCCAATAACACAGAAAAAGATGTTTGACATGCTTGAGGAGGCCAGGGAGAAACTCCTTTTCAGGGCGATTACAGATAATGGTGCTGGAGGGCTTTCTAGTTCTGTTGGGGAGATGGCACTGCTATCAGGAGGAGCCTATCTGGAGCTATCGAAAGCCCCCCTCAAGTATCCGGGCCTTGATCCATGGGAAATTCTCCTTTCAGAGGCGCAGGAAAGGATGACTCTTGCGGTTCCAAGAGAAGCTCTTGGAGAATTGCTCAAGCTTGCGGCAAAGAGAGATGTTCTGGCAGTCCCGATGGGAGAGTTTACGGACTCCGGGTATTTTCATGTGTGTTACGAGGGAAAGACAGTTTTATACCTGAGGCTTTCATTTCTCCACTCGAGAATACCTTTCCAGCTTGAGGCTGAATGGGAACCCCGGGTATTTCCTGAGGAAAAACCTGAGCACAGGGAAAAGCTGGATCAAATACTGTACGATATGGTTTGCGACCTGAATGCTTGCAGCCGAGAACCGGTTATCCTCAGATATGACCATGAGGTGGGAGGAAATACGGTGATTAAACCCCTTATCGGTAGAAAGGAATGTGGTCCTTCGAATGGTGGTGTTATAGCACCGGTTCCGGGTAGCAGGAGGGGGTTTGCACTGGGAGCGGGAATAAACCCATTTT
>CAZFGQ010000064.1:6203-15444 GCA_964518675.1 uncultured Spirochaetota bacterium | reverse complement strand
GCAGCTATTACTTCATCGTTAAATATTGAGCCCCCAATCCTTGAAGCTCCTATTATAAAATTTCTATGGATCATTCTTATTGTAGTTTAATTTTCAATTACTTAAGCTAATTAAGTTCTTCTATTATCATATTAAATCGATCTATTAATTATCTAAAATAATATATTTTCAGCTTCCCAAGCTGAATGTCGGTGGTTCAAGTACCCTTTCCCGCTTATGATTTACAGACCCGGGCTAAGAGCCCGAGTCTTTTATTTGTTCAGAAGGATGGTTATTTTCTTTCTTCGTACTGGATTCGTTTTTTTACTACAAAATCTCCCTTGCCGCTTTTATCCATCTCAATTATACCAAATGCGCCTCCTCCCAGATAGCAAATCCTATCATTGGAATCGAGGCAATAAAACTTCTTAAGTTCTTTTATTATACAATCAAAATGAGCTCTCTTGCCAGTTTCTCTATGCACTATTGCCGTAACAACAGCTTTTAATGGTCTGTTACATATAGGACATATTTCTCGAGTACTTTCACCTCTTTTTTTATACCTATCCTTTCCGAATCTCCTTTTCGCATAACCATGATCTTTACGCACTATAAACTCCCAATAAAACTATAATCACCAGACTGTTGAATAATTGGAGATAATTTAACATAAATTGTAATATAATACAAGTCAGTATTTACATGAGACCTGAGGTAAGGGAATTTGCAAGCTTATTAATGGCATCATTAATATAATCTTCGTTATTTATTAATTTTTTCAGATGCTCAATCTTATACCTTCTGAGTGTTTGATCATCAATTTTCTTGCTCTTCAACGCAGCTGAAAAATTTGAGGATGAAATTTTCTTCTTTTTAAAGTTTCTATACAATTTCGTATTTGATAAATTAGAATGCATTTTCAATATACGTAAGTTTTCCATCATCCACACTCGCTACATCAAATCTTACACTGACTTCCTCAAAACCATGACTTAAAAGGTAATATACTGATGCTACTTTTATATTTTTCCTTTTTTTGTAATCTATAGATTCAAGACCAACTCCAAATTTTTTTCCAGTCCTGAGTTTAACCTCAACAAAAACGATCAGATCGTTTTTCCGGGCAATAATATCTATCTCTTTTTTGCCAAAACGATAGTTCCTTTCAATAATATCGAAACTATTTTGCATTAAATAATCTACTACTACATCTTCACCTTCCTCACCTTTTGCATTTCTGCTCTTTTTCACTTTCTATCCAGATAATCTTTTGGGAGAGGCTTAATTATATACAGATTCTTCTCTTTTTCCAGATCAATTATTTTCTCATCTTTAATAAAATTTCCGAATTCATCTACCAGAACTTGTATCTGGGGTCTCAAAGGCAGAGCCGGATTAGCTTTTGTTACCCTCCCAATGGTATTATTGCTAAGCTGGACAAGACTACCCACTGGATATATGGCCATATTCGATAAAAAAGCTTTGACAATCAATGGATCAAACTTCCTATTTGCACCACTGAGAATAATTTTCATAGCCTGATATGAAAGATGTTCTTCACGGTAACTTCTCTTTTTTATCAAAGCCATATATACATCACATATATTAACTATTTTTGCTTCCTGTAATATTGCATTGCCTTTTAAACCTCTGGGATAACCGCTCCCATCAAAGGCTTCGTGATGCTGAAGTGGTATGTTGGCAACTCTCGAATCAAAACCAAGCTCCCTCATTGCAATTCTATACCCATAGATTGTATGGGTTTTTATTCTGTTATACTCATCCGGTGTAAGTTTTCCCTTTTTTTCTGTAATATAAATTGGCACCCTTACCATTCCGATATCATGTATCAATGCTCCACTTACAAGATCAGTAAGTCTATCATCCCCGTAACCCAGTGTAAGGCCCGTTATTGCGGATAGAATAGCAACACCCACACCAAGTATATACAGGTACTTTCCTTCATGATCCTTTGATACCTCGTGAATTCCTCCCTCTTTATCCTGTTTTGTTGATGAAATTATTTCATTGGCAAAATCAAGCAACAATTTCTTATCAAAAACTGTTCCACTTTTTACATGGTCAAAAAGTTCCTCAAGCAGCTTAACACCCCTTGAAAATAAAGAACCATAATCAATCCTTTGTGTTTCTTCCTTTTCTATGGCAATTCTATCTTTAACTTCATCTCCCATATCCTTTGTCACATGCCCAATGCTCTTAATCTCCTCTCCTTCCGTTTCTAACTCTTCAATTCCCCATTTCCTCAATCTATCTATATCTTCTTTTTTAACTGGAACCATCGGAGGGACAAAAATAGTACCGGAATCAATATATACTGTCTTTTCAAACACCATTCCAGGCTTGATATCTTCAATCCTTATTTTTCCCATCCCCGCTCATCTCTATCAAAAGTATTAGGGCGAACTTCGAGTTTTCATTAGGAGACGCAACTCATTGATACAAAATAAAAAAAATCAACAAATATTAATAAAGATTATTCGAAGTTCGCCGGCACTGCAACATTTTTGGTTTCATTTTGCATTAGGATTTCTATTTTTTAGAAAACTAGACATTTGCCCTCTTATAAGTATCAATTCTCATTCTGTATACAAATGCAAGAACCTCAGCCAAAACCTCATAAAGTTCTTCCGGAATAAAATCACCAATATCAAGTTGAATAAGAGCCTCAGCCAAAAAATCATCATACTTTACAGGTACACCATTTTCCTTTGCTATCCGTATTATTTTCTCTGCAATCTGATCATAACCTTTGGCCACTAACCTCGGAGCAAATTCACTACTATTATAAACAATAGCTACAGCTTTTTTCCGCATAATCTAAACTTCCGATCTCGTTCTCAAGGTCGAATCTACATCTTCAGATCAATTCTTTTAATATTTTTTCCAATCTCATTCAATTCAGAATAATCATTTTTGACTTCAACACTGACTTTTCTATCGTATTTGATTGAACGTATGGCACTCTCCAGATACTTTTTTGTTTTCTTGAGATTGCTATACAATTTGTAATCTTCTGTGTAAATTGTGCATACCAGATTTAATAAATCTATTCTCAATAATATACCAGTTTTATACTCATCACCATCGAAATTAATATCAACAAAAATCGAAACACCATCTTCTTCATCCCTGAGAATGGCTCCCCTAATCAGGGATTTTCTTTCATCAACTCTTAAAGGAATGAGAAGATGAACAATTTCATCATTAATGAAATGATGGATTTTCTGAAGCATTACATAATCAATAACATCTCTATCAATCTTTTTCAAATCATTCGATTTAAGAAGAAAAGAAATGGATGTTTTTTTCAATCCCTCCTTTATCTTTGTTTTAAAACTCTCCCTATTAACAAGTTCTTTTTTAGATATACTTACAAAAAGATTATCGGTTTTAAACAAATTACGAATAATGCTTTTTTTTGCTTCAAGATACCTGACTATGCTTGCATTTGAAACATTGTAATGCTCTATTCCTCTAATATATTTAACAACAATTCTGGGATTTAATTTCAAAACTTCCCCAATAAATTTTGTCTGAGGAAACTTGCCCCTTATACTGGCCACAAAGGTTTTTCCATTCAATCTAATTATAGAATGTGAACCAACATTTTTCAGGATTTGAACTTTTACAGGCTGGCCTATACGGAGCCCTCGTGGTTGGATTTTTGAAAGAGTGGTATCTGTTTTTTCCTGTTTTTCAATCCGCATTTCTTCAACGCTTTAATTACAGGAGCATATGAATGCCTGTGAATTTCACAGGGTCCATACTCCATCAATGCCTTTAAATGAAAGGATGTCCCATATCCCTTGTTCTCGCAGAACCTATACTCGGGAAAAATCTCCGAGTATTTTATCATCATATTATCTCTGAATACTTTTGCAACAATACTTGCAGCCGCTATAGAGATACTTCTGCTCTCCCCTCTTACTATTGATATCGAATTAATCGGTATTTCATTTAGTTTTATTGCATCTATGAGAAGTATGTCAGGATCAACTTTAAGATCTTTGAAGGCACGCATCATGGCGAGCTTTGTGGCCTTCAATATATTTATCCTGTCGATTTCCTTATTATCCGCAACTCCAATCCCCACAGAAAGGGCACATTCAAGAATAAGAGGATATACTTCCCGACGTTTCTCATCTGAAAGCACTTTTGAATCAGCTATTCCGGTTGGGATATTCTCATGGTCAAGTACAACACAGGCTGCTACAACAGGTCCTGCAAGAGCTCCTCTTCCAGCTTCATCAATCCCACCAATTTTTTTGAAGCCCTTTTTGCGAAAGAACTCATCCAGATCTGGATTTGCAGCATCTAACTCTTCTATCTCTTCTGAGAACAATCTGAATGCCCCTATGCCAGCAGATTTTCATGGAGGTTAAAACAAGAGGTTAACAAATGAAATGGTAAAATAATTACAATTTCTGTTTTATCTGAGCAGCCTTTCCAATCCTCTCTCTGAGGTAGTAAAGTTTTGCTCTCCTGACCCTTCCCTTTCTTACTACTTCTATTTTTTCAATCATTGGGGAATGAAGCGGGAAAACTCTTTCCACACCAATACCATAAGAAACCCTTCTTACCCGGAAAGTTTTCCTTACTCCACTGTTCTTAATTGCAATGACATATCCCTCAAAAGCCTGTATTCTATGCCTCTTTCCCTCAACAATTTTTACATGTACCCTTACGAGATCCCCAACCTCAAAGGGAGGTGTTTCATACTTTACATACTGCTTCTCTATACTATCGATTGGATTCATTCTTTCTCTCCTCCAGTATCTCATCTAATACTTTTCTGTATTCCTCACTGAGCCTTTCCCGATCTATTAGCTCAGGTCTTCTCTCAAGCGTGTTTATGAGACGACGTCTTATGCGCCACATACGTATCCTTTCATGATCACCAGACAGAAGAACATCGGGCACTCTCATTCCTCTGAACTCAGCAGGTCTTGTATACTGTTCATACTCGAGAAGGCCCGTATCATCAAAACTCTCTTCTTCTCTTGACTGCTCGTTACCAAGTACCCTATCAAGCTCCCTGGTAATAGCATCTATAAGTACAGCGGCACCCAGCTCTCCACCGGAGAGGATATAATCCCCTATCGAAATCTCCTCATCAACCTTGCTCTCGATAATCCTCTGGTCTATTCCTTCATAATGTCCACATATAATAGTTATGCAATCCTTGGTTTTTAATTCTTTTACCTTTCTCTGATTCAATAACGTACCTTTCGGATTAAGATATATAATTATACCCGGATTATCAATACTTTCTATCGCTTTTATTACGGGTTCAGGTTTAATCAGCATTCCACTTCCGCCGCCATAAGGGTAATCATCAACCTTCTTATGCCGATCTTCAGAGTAATCTCTTATATTTATTAGGTTGACCTTTATTATTCCCCTTTCAATTGCCCTCCGGACTATACTTTCACGTAGAAAACAGCCAACCATATCAGGGAAAATTGTAAGGATATTAAAAACCATACTATTTCTCTTCTCCGCTCCTATTCCTTAATCCTCCGTATTCTCAATGAGACCTTCCATGGGCTCTATAATAATTTCTTGATTCTCAATATCCACACGTTTCACAATCTCTTTTACAGCGGGAATATATACCTCTTCTCTCGATTTCTGTAAATTCACCACATAGACATCATATTCACCCAGAGCTATGATATTAACCATTTTACCCACTGCTTTCCCATCTACTGTTTTAACCATGCACCTGCAAAGATCGTAATAGTAGTAGCTTCCCTCTGGAAGTTTGATGGCATGTTTTCTCTCGACATACAGATAATTCCCAGAAATATGCCCGGCAGAATCTATACTATCAACACCTCTAAACTTAAGAGCAACATTTTTTCCTATTATTCTCGCTTTCTCAATTTCAAGTTTTTTATAATTGCTATTTTTTTTGATAAAAAGAAATTTTACCCTTTCAAATCGATTAATGTCGTCAGTTTCTGGATATACTTTTACCTCACCTTTCAGGCCAACAGGTTTTATAATCTTTCCTACAACGAGATATTCGTCTTCTGAAATAGGCATACCTCGCCTTACCGCTTTATAATATTCGAACAACGCCATTTTGTTATAATCTAATTTTTAAGATACTGATTTTTTTAAAAGGAGGGGTAAAACAATTTTTAATACATCTGAATCAGCCAAGAATATCAAGGCTGATTCTCTTTCCAGACTTAGCAATTGCAGCATTTAAAATCGTTCTTATGGCTTTGGCAATTCTGCCATTTTTTCCGATTACTTTCCCAATATCAGAAGGAGCAACTTTCAGCTCAAATATTGTTGATTTTTCTCCTTCCACAACGTTAATCTCCACTTCATCCGGTTCATCCACAAGGGCTTTAATTATGTACTCTAAAAATTCTTTTTCCTTCATGATCCACTCCTTTTTGGAATTTAGTATTTACCTGAAACTACTCTAGCCGAATACCCTGTTTTTTGAGAATCGTTTTTACTGTGTGAGTAGGTTGAGCACCTTTCTCAAGCCAGTATCTTATTCTCTCTTGATTTACCCTTACCGGGTTCTCCTCATGGAGAGGATGATAATAACCGAGCTCCTCAAGATATGCTCCATCCCGTTTTTTCCTTGAATCAACAGCAACTATTCTGTAATAGGGTCTTTTGTTTGTTCCCATCCTCGTCAATCTGATCTTTACCGACACTAAAGCCCCTCCTGATTTTTTCTTAATATAATTTTTTTAAACATTTTTGTAAAGAAATTAAAATTTTCAAATTCCACCCAGTAGTGAGGAAAAATCGCCTGATCGTAACTTTCCTCCTTTCCCCATTTTTTTCATCATCTTTTTCATCTGCTGGAAGTTATTCAGCAAACGATTGACATCAAACACAGTAGTTCCGCTTCCCATGGCTATTCTCTTCCTTCTGCTACCATTTATTATTTTATAGTTAGCCCGTTCTTCTGGAGTCATGCTGTTTATTATTGCTTCGGCCTTCTTTAGTTCACGTTCATCAATCTTAAATTTTAATTTCCCTGAAAATCCAGGGATCATCTCTAAAAGTTCCTCTATAGGACCCATTTTCCTTATTTTTTTTATCTGCTGGAGAAAATCTTCCAGATCAAATTTATTTTTTTTCAGTTTTTTCTCTAACTTTTTTGCCTCTTCAAGGTCTATATCCTTTTGAACCTTTTCAACGAGAGTAAGAATGTCCCCCATATTCAGTATTCTCTGGGCGATCCTATCCGGATAAAAAAGATCAAAATCGGCTATTTTCTCACCCGTACCTATAAACCTAATTTGCTTTCCCGTAATATATGCCATCGAAAGGGCCGCTCCACCCCTTGCGTCTGAATCCATTCTCGAGAGAATAATTCCAGTAATTCCCAGTTTTTCATCAAACCCCTGGGCTATTGAAACAGCAGCCTGTCCTGTAGCCGCATCTGCTACAAGCAATATTTCATCCGGTTTTATGGCTTTCTTGATCATAACAAGTTCATTCATCATTTCATCATCTATTTCCAGTCTTCCTGCTGTGTCTACTATCAGCCCGCTAAAATTGTTTTTTCTCGCATAAGATGCTGCTTCTTCAGCAATTTTTACGGGGTTCAATCCCTCGCGGTAGTAAACCTCAAGGCCAATCCTTGATGATAAAAGCTCAAGCTGTTTTACAGCTGCAGGCCTGTAGATATCTGCAGCAACTATTAAAGGATTTACATGATAATTCTCTTTAAGATACTTACCCATCTTAACAACTGTTGTTGTCTTTCCTGAGCCCTGCAATCCAACCAGAAGAACTCTGAAAAATTGACCCGGTGAAACATTTATTGGCCTTGCACGGCCTCCAAGCAGCTGAACCAGATTATCATAAACTATCTTTGTAAAAACCTGGGCAGGTGTGAGGCTCTTTAGAACCTTTTCACCAATTGCTTCTTTTGAAACCTCATCTATAAATCTTTTAACAACCTTGTAATTAACATCAGCTTCCAGGAGTGCCAGTCTTACCTCTCTCAGAGCATCCTGGATATTCTTCTCATTTATGCTTCCCCAACCCCTTATCTTTTTAATCACTCCTGAAAGTCTATCCGTTAGTTTATCCAGCAATTTATTCTCCCGTTATCTGTATTAATATCCAGTCTATTAATAGGGTAAACTTCGAGTTTTCATTATGAAAACGCAATTTATTGATACAAAATAAAAAAATCAACAGATATTGATATAAATTGTTCGAAGTTCGCCGGCACTGCAACATTTTTAGTTATATCCTGCAATGGGATTTCTATTTTTAAGAAAGCTCGAGAATCATTTTACTTATATTCAAAGAAATATTTTCTATAAAACTCAACCTTTTCAGTTGCTAAATCAAGATATTTACTTTTACTAAAATTTTCCACTATCAAATTATAGTAATAATATGCTTTTTCAATATTTTTAAGTTCACCAGGCATTTCATATATCATGGCAATTCTATAAACAATTCTATCCTCATACTCACCACCAGAATATAGTTTCAGATAATACTCAAGTGCCTTTTGATAATTTTCTAATTCAAAATAAATATCACCAATCCTCTCCAGTAATTGACCCTCAGCCCTTTTTTCTCTCTCACACAAAAGGTAGTACCTTAAAGCCTGCTCGTATTTCTTATTTTTATAAAGAATGTCAGCGCTTCTATTCGCAGCTTTCATTCTAAAAAGGCCTTCAGAATTATCAACAACCTTTTTATAATACGTAAGAGCCTCATCCTCTTTCTCTGATTTTTCAAACGCTTCTCCAAGTAAAAACTCTGCCTCAATTATTTCTGGACAATCCTGACACTTTGACAAAAAAAACTGTAGAGCCTCAACGGCCTTAGTATAATTACCGGCTTTGTAAAATCTCTTTCCATTTCTGAAATAATCCATTATTCCTTTTTGAGCCGGTATCTCCTTAATTTTACCATCCTTCGAATAATATATTGATCCCGGTTTAACACTCTCTGGTTTATCTTCTCCGGATACTATTCTGGCAGCGGTACCATTTTTCTCAACTTTCTTTGCTTTATTATCTGACTCTTCTGATTCAGCTTTCTCCGCTTCCGGAGCACCTTTCCCTGCCAAAACCTCTTTATCGTATACCTTCGACTCTATTTCCCTCCCCGCCTTTTCACCCTTTGCTTTTCTCTCTATTTCTCCAGCCTCTGTTTTTTCTATCTTATCTCTTCCGGTGGATATTGCCAACCCGGAAACAAGCTTACCTTCAGCCGATTCAATCCCCACGGGTTT
>CAZFGQ010000064.1:0-6103 GCA_964518675.1 uncultured Spirochaetota bacterium | reverse complement strand
TCAGCTTCAACAGAGAGAGAAAAGATAAACGAAGATAAAACAATAAGGGCAAAAACTACATATGGAGTACCATTACAAAACTTAAAATGCAGTTGTAAATCGATGAAGGTTTTTAGAAATACTTTGATTTTTTTTACTATAACAACTGTACCCTTTTTAAAGTCAATCACTTCTTTCTTAACCGTTCGGGTATTTCCAACAATCGGGACCAATACTACTGCAGATACATAATAAACATAAGTCTTTATGGCTCAGCAAGCATCTCTTTATACAATAAAATATCAAGTTTTTTATTTCCAAGCTTGAAAAAATCCACCTTTCTGCCGTCAAAATCGAAACTACCGCCATATTCTTCCAGCAGCCTTTCAGGTTCTATCCCTATAATGACTCTACCAGGATCCGGCTTTTTATACACACTCTCAAAATAATATATGTAATCCGGATTGACTATTTTCACTTCAGGAAGAACCGGAGAAGGAAGAACAATACTTGATTCATCACCAGCTTCAGAAACCTCTGGTTCTATCTCATATTCTGGCCGTGTCGGAACTTCGGTAATGGTGGAATACCTTCCTGAGGATTTCTTAAGTCCCATCAAAACCCCAATAGCAGCTGAAATAATACACAGAAATGCGACAACAAGGATGAAAAATTTCTGGTTACGTTTTACAAAATCTTCAAAACTATCCAACATTACGCTCCATTAAATCCAGTGATACAACCTTTGAAACACCAGCCTCTTCAGATGTAACACCATAGATTATATCTGCAAACTCTATTGTGCGTCTATTATGGGTAATAATGATAAACTGAGTGGAATCCGTAAATTCCTTAAGTAACTTCAGAAATCTCATGACATTTTCTTCATCAAGATCATGATCTACTTCATCCAGTATACAAAATGGGCTGGGTTTCACCATAAAAATTGAGAAAAGAAGAGCAATAGCAGTTAAACCCTTTTCTCCACCTGATAACAGTGATCTTCTTTTAAGTGTTTTCCCGGGAGGACTCACAATGATTTCGACGCCAGATTCAAATATATTAGATTCATTAGTGAGATAAAGATCAGCCGCTCCCCCTCCGAATAACCGGCGGTAAATGGCATTGAAGTTTTTCTTAATCTTATTAAAACTTTCAAGGAACATTTTACGGGCAGTTTCAAGGGTTTTTCCGATTGCCAGATTTATATCATCCCTGGCTTTCTCCAGATCTTCCTTCTGAGTAATGAGGTATCTGTATCTTTCCTTTATTTCATCATACTCCTCTATTGCCAGCAGATTTACCCTTCCAAGTTCAGCGATCCTGTTTCTAATACTCTCCCTTGTTTTATTTATTTCATCAATTGTTAAACCCTTTAATTTTTCTTTGTCAACCATGTCAAGCGATATATTGTAACTTTCTCTGAAATCATGAACTATTGTATCGATTCTGGATTGAAGTTGGATATTCTCACGCTCCAGCTTTTCCAGCATTATTTGATCTTTTTCAATCAATGATTTAAGGCTATCAGCTTCCTTCTCCCTTTTCTTTATATCATTAAGCAGTCTCTCAATGTTACTGTTGAGCTTTTCTATCTCAATTCTTCCAGATTTTACTTCAGATTCAATGGATCTTATCTGATTTTTCATTTCTTTAACATCAATTTTTAATTTTTTTTCTGTTTCCTCATAGGAAAGGATATCTAACCTGAGCTCATTTATCGTATCTTCTATTTTTTTAATTTCCCCCTTAAGCCTGGAAGATTCCCGCTCGAGGAAATGAATTTTTTCTCTGTTTCGAGCTATATCAGGGGTAAGAGTGTTCAGAATTTCATTCAGGTTGGCCTTTCTCTTTCTATATTTATCTAGCTCTTCTTGTGAACGAACAACATCCAATTTGATACTTTCTATACTCTCAAGTCCATTCTTTATTTCCTCTTCAATCCCAAGCTTTTTTGAATGAAGGCTATCTTTCCCGAAAAGCGCCGAGTACACTTCCTCTTCATGCCTGAAAACACTCTCCAGTGCCTGTTTGATAAAACTCAATTTGTTCTCGAAATCATCAAGCTGGCTGAGCAATTCCACTCTGTGTATTTTAATGGCTTCTCTGTCGGTTAGAATGTCCATATCATTTATTTTATCCGAAAAATGCTTTAACTGAGATTTCAGTTCATCAACCAACCTCAAAGCTTCACCAGCTTTTTTCTTTGTTCCTATCTCCTTTTTTTCATACCTACTTCTGATCTCGTCAATTTCACTGAGCAGATTATTAATCACCTCTGCCAGTGCAGATCTATTACGCTCAACCCCGGCCTCGAGTTCTCTAATTTTCTCTGTCTTATTTTTTATACCTTTTTCAAGAACACCCATCCTTTCTTCAATGATCCCAATCTCCTCATTACAGGACTTTAACTTTTCCTCCTGAGACATGACAAGGCTTCCAAGATTTTCTCTTTCACGGTCAAGCGCCTTTAGTTTTTCCGACAGAGCATTCTTCTCAGATTCAGCCCTATGGATTGCCTCATCTTTTTTTCGCTTTTCCTCTCTTAAGAAAGCAATTCGTTCTTCGTAATGATAAATCTTGCTGTTAATCGTCTCACAATCTTTTTCCTTCTCATAAATCTTATTCTTAATGCCCGAAACTTTTTTCTCTGTCTCCTTCACCAATTCGAATGCATTATCAACTTCTCTGTTTATACACTCCAATCTCTTTGACTTATCATCAATAGAGTTTTTTATTGCTCCTATCTTCCCGTTATTCAATCCCATCTTTTCCTCAAGATCTCTGGTAATCATAAGTCTGTAAAGTGTCTCCCACTCAAGTTCTTCTTTTTTAAGGTTCTTGTATTCTCTGGCATTTTGTGCCTGGACTTCCAGGGTTTTTAACTCCTTCTCAACCTCATTTATTATAAGATTCACCCTGACTAGGTTTTCTTCAGTGGCCTGAAGATTCCTGTAAGCATCTTTAATCTTTAATTTATACCTGTTTATCCCCGCTGCTTCCTCAAAAAGAGAAAGTCTCTCTTCCGGTTTGTTGCTTAAAATCACATCTATATTACCCTGTTCCATAATAGAATAGGCCGCTTTACCTATCCCCGTATCGGTAAAAAGTTCAATTATTTCTCTTAATCTCACATTATTTCTATTAATCAGATACTCGCTTTCTCCCGACCTGTAAAGACGCCTCGTTACAGTAACCTCCGAGTACTCCACCGGGAGAAGATTATCTTCATTAACAAATGTAATGCTCACCTCGGCCATACCAAGGGGTTTTCTCGCTTCAGAGCCAGAGAATATTACATCCTCCATGACCTCACCACGTAGAGATCTCGCATTCGTTTCACCCAGTACCCATTTAATTGCATCAACTATATTACTCTTTCCACAACCATTTGGACCCACAATGGCTGTCACACCGGGTTTAAAGACAAGGGTTGTCTTATCCGCAAAACTCTTAAATCCAAATATCTCTATACTTTTGAGAAACAATTTTAAGCTCCAGCAAGATTAATTAGTTAGTACCCTCTGCAGGTAAAATGGGTTTTGGTATAAAATTATTACTATCCTTCAACTTAAGGAAGATGGATATTTGCCAAAACATTTACAAAAAATCTCTATTTTTTAACCAACTCTATAAGTTCATCTACTATTATAACAGAAAATATAAAGTGGTAAAGAATGTAAACGATAAAACGAAAGGAATTTCTATTCTAAAGATCTCATTCGAAATACTAAACTCTATAACCAGTTCATCATGGAATATTTCCTTTTGCAATTATTTGGCTTATTTGTAAAATCATGCCCGGTAGATGGAAATTATGTTCCAGCGAGGTAGTCATCCTTATATTTTAATTGCTCCTCAGTCAGCGAATCTATTTTTATACCCATCGTTTCCAGTTTCAATCTCGCAAGCTCTTCATCCTGCTCTACCGGCACCTCATGAACACCAATTTCAAGCTTTCTACCCTCCTTCGCACATCTGATCATGGACAAAAACTGATTTGCAAAACTCATATCCATTACTTCCGATGGATGGCCTTCAGCACCGGCCAGATTAACAAGCCTACCTTTAGCAAGAACGTATATCCTTCGTCCATCTTTCAACTTATACTCTTC
Source organism: uncultured Spirochaetota bacterium (assembly GCA_964518675.1). Lineage (GTDB taxonomy): Bacteria > Spirochaetota > B62-G9 > B62-G9 > CAZFGQ01 > CAZFGQ01. The sequence continues at coordinate 2,009 of CAZFGQ010000064.1, read as the reverse complement.
GTTGTTGGGTCTGACCTCTCTCACGCTCTCAGCAAGCTCTTTGAGATCGTTCAGGTTAAGTTCGCAGTCGTAATGCCCTGTATTGCAAACGATTGCTCCATCCTTCATTTTCTGGAAATGCCTCTTCACAATCACATCTTTCATCCCGGTAGCTGTGATAAAGATGTCCCCCACCTCAGCGGCCTCATCCATCGTCATTACCTCATATCCATCCAGAACTGCCTTAAGAGCCTGAAGCGGATTCACCTCGGTTATAATTACCCTCGCACCCATTCCACGAGCTCTCATTGCTGTACCCCTGCCACAATGCCCGTAACCAGCAACAACAAACTTCTTTCCCGCAAATAACACAGACGTAGAGCGAAGGATTCCGTCTATAGAGGATTGTCCAGTACCATAAACATTATCAAAATCCCACTTTGTCTCTGCATCATTCACAGCAATAACAGGATACAGCAGGGCGCCAGCTTTTGCCATTGCCCTTAATCTGTGCACACCAGTTGTTGTTTCCTCAGTTCCTGCAATAACCTTTTTAGCCAGTTCCGGATGCTTCTGATGCAGAGTGTTAATCAGATCAGCTCCATCATCCAGAGTTAATGTAGGCTCTATCTCTATGCATTTTTCAATTGCCCAGTAAAACTCTTCAACACTCATTCCGTGCCACGCAAAAATTGGTATTCCTTCTGCAGCCAGGGAGGCAGCAATTTCATCCTGTGTTGATAATGGATTGCATCCACACCAGGCTACCTCTGCACCACAGGCAACAAGGGTTTCAACAAGTACAGCCGTTTCCTTTGTTACATGCAGACAACCAGCAATCCTCTGTCCTTTTAACGGTTTATCATCCCTGTATTTATTACGTAGATACATCAGAACTGGCATCCTGGATTCTGCCCATTCAATTTTCATTCTTCCTGCTTCTGCAAGTGAAATATCCTTTACCTTGTAATCCATCAACAACTCACCCCCAGATAAAATTAAGTTTGAATTAAAATACTCTGATTGGGCAACGATGTCGAGAATAATATTGAAGTAAAGCAGATAATATTCTAATAGAGCAGGAATGGCCATAATATTTAAATGTCTCAAGGAATAATACTGGCCACTTTTAGTCAATTAAATTTCGTTGAAGCCTGTTAAGAGGAACAAGTAATAAAGTCTATAAAATTAGGCGGGAGATGTTTACAGGTAGCTGTACTAAAAATAAAACCGGTGGGAAAAAAATTCCCCACCGGTTTACCCAGCTTACCTTTAGCCCTTATCTGAAATCAAACATAAATCTTGTCCCATAGACTCCATACTGGACACAGAGAGAATCCAGTTTTACCTGATCTCCTGTGGCCGTTCCAACAGTCCATTCATACTCAGTAGGAGTAATATGTGTATCTGTGATCTGGAGGTTACCTCCAACGGTGCCTCCTTCGCTTCCAATCTCAAAATTCTCGGTCACCACGGGATCACCATATCTGGTAAGAGAGATTTCAAAATAATCTACCACGTCAAGAAAAGCCTTGCTCGTGGGCTCCACAGTTTGATATTCACCGTTTACCTCATCGTAGAGATACCACTGGATATCTATACTATCCACTGTATCATTTGTTGTATTTATTTTAATTGCCGGGACAAAGACCCTGATGTTTCCATTGGCATCAAACGGGTCGCCTGTACTCAGGTCATATCTCGCAATTTCCTCACCATCCTTTTCTAAAACCCACTGCCCTTCTGGTACAGTACCATGGAAAAATCCAAGCCCATTTTGATCCCAGAATCTGTAACCCTTTAGGTTGTCAGGTTGATTTAAGCTTGGATCTGTGGAAAGCCGTACCCCCACGCTCCCGTCTATGTTAATCCCGGTATTTCCATCCTGATCCTGCGCATCAATTGTATATGAACCAACAGGAAAATATAAAGAGAGTTCGCTATTTCCGAACTCAGGTTTTGTGGGGTCATCTGCTGCAACCGTGGTCATATATAAAATAGTATATTCCTTTAGAAGCTTTGACGAATTC
>CAZFGQ010000063.1:0-15743 GCA_964518675.1 uncultured Spirochaetota bacterium | reverse complement strand
ATTATTAAAAAATTAACCCTTTTTTATCCTGGCTTTCCACTAAGTTGTAATTGTGATATCTACTGCCTGTTAACCTCGGCTACATTCTCGGTTTTCGTATCGTGTACCTTTCTTACTTTTATTCTCTTTATCTTCCTGCCGTCTATTCTTTCAATGGTAAATTCAACATTATTATAAGAAATTTTCTCTCCTTTCTGAGGAATCTTACCAAAAAGATTGAAAACAAACCCTCCCAAAGTCTCGCTCTTCTCAACAGGTAACTCAAGACCCAGCTCTTCATTTATATCACTGACCAAGGCTCTGGCATCACAGAGGAACGTATCTTCGGAGAGTTTTTTTATTTCTTCTTCTTCATTGTCATACTCATCCTGAATTTCGCCAACTATCTCCTCCAGTATGTCCTCCAGACACACTATACCTGACATTCCACCATACTCATCTACCACCACCGCTATGTGTGTTTTCTTATTCTGAAACTCTTTTAGAAGCTCATCTATTTTTTTCCCCTCCGGAACAAATAGGACAGGTCTTAACATCTTCTTTATGTCAAAAGAACCGTTTCCCTTTACCAGAAATGTAAGAAGGTCCTTGACATAGAGAAATCCTATAACATTATCTATTGTTCCCTCATATACAGGAATTCTGGAATGCCCACTCTGAACCACCTTTTTCAATACTTCCCCTTTTGGTTCATCAACTGAAATGGCCACGACATCGGTTCTCGGAACCATTATTGACTTCACAGGTGTCTCTCCGAGGCCAAAAATCCCCTTTATCATATCTTTCTCATCTTTCTCTATCCCTGCATCCTCAACATCCAGCATTTCTTCTATCTGGTTAAATCTTTTTTTCTTGAAAAGCTTAAAACTCATTGGGAATCCATCACCCCCGATAAAATTTTTTCTGCCAAAATGTCCATTTGTTTTTTATTATCTTCGGTATCATGATCATATCCAAGTAGATGTAAAAGACCATGTACAAATAGAATTTTAAATTCTTCCACCAGCGTCTTACCCATTTGAGAGGCCTGTTTCTCAGCGGTTTCAACAGATATTACAATATCTCCCAGTATTCTGTCATCAAAAGGTTGTTTTATACCCTCTCTTTGAGGAAAAGCCAGAACATCGGTAGGACTCTTTTCAGATAGGTATTTTTCATTCAGTGAAGATATAAACCCGTCATCACAAACGACCAGCGATATATCTCCTTCTTTCTTCCCGGTTATTTTAAAACACCTTGACGCAATAACTTTAAGTTCCTCACTACTCAGTGGGATTCTGCCTCCTTCCTCTTTTATCCGAATATCAAAGTTCATTCTTTTTTGTTTTTAATTAATTTATTTACAAAATCAAGAGATTCAGGTTTTCTCCTGTCCTATTTTTTCAATTTCCTTTTCATCCGGATAATCAATTCTTGTATGAAATACTCCGGTAAGATATCTTCTGAATGCTACAGATATTTTCATAAGGTCTCTTAAAGTAAGGGTACTCTCATTTAGCTGACCTTCCCTGAACTTGCTCTCTATTATTTCATTCACAAGCTCTTCTATTCTTTTTGGAGCCGGATTTTTCAATGTTCTGGATGTTGCTTCAACCGCATCGGCAAGCATTACAATTGCAGCCTCTCGTGTCTGTGGTTTCGGGCCCTGGTAATGGAAATCCTGTTTATCCACATCGCCACCGTTTTTTTTCTGGGTTTTTAATGCCTGATGGTAGAAATACTTCATAAGCGTAGTTCCATGATGCTGTGCAATTATATCCACAACCTCTTTTGGGAGTTTAATGCTCTTTGCCATTTCTACTCCAATTTTCACATGTGCTTTCAGGATTGAGTTCGAAAGAGTGGGCTTTAAATTACTGTGCTTGCTCTCCCCAAGTGTGTTTTCAATATAATATTCGGCATTTGGAAGTTTTCCAATATCGTGATACAGGCCTGCCACTCTTACAAGTAACGGGTTAGCCCTTATGTATCTTGCAGCCATCTCTGCCATATTCGCCACGTTTATGCTGTGATGATACGTTCCCGGCGCCTCCATCTGAAGCTTTTTTAGAATAGGATTATTCAAATCAGCCAATTCGAGGAGTCTGAAGTTTGTTGGCAGGTTCATAATTATTTCAAAGAACGGGATTATACCCATCGAAAATATAACAGATATTAAACCGTTTCCCATTCCCCAGACAAGAAGCATGGAAAAGTCTCTGATTTTCAGCTCCCTCAGCAAGCCTATAGCTACCAAGATAAGCAGATTAACACCCATAACATACAAACTTGATTTTAACAAATCGCTTCTTTTTTCAGCCCTGCTAACAACATACAGGGCAATCAAGCCGGAACCCATGGAAAAGATCATTGTATACGGATCATTTCCGGATATGAGAAGTAAAAATATTGGAAGCATTATTGCCAGTGTAAAGCTCACTTTTCGCTTGAATAAAACCTCTGCTGTAATTGTTATACCGGCCGTAGGCACAAACACACCAAGAAAAAGATAAGAAGGTGGATTCTTTATCAGGGTTATTAAGTACGCATAGAATACGGTAAAAACGGTAAATCCCAGAAGCAGAATATAGTTCCTTTCATCTATTTCCTGTTGCTCCTTTATGAATGGCAATGTCGAAAGATAGATCAGCAGTAGAAGCAGAATTCCTATGCCCGCAATGGCCTTTAAATTAAAGTGGCTCGTATATTTTACTATTGCCTCGATTTTGGGGAGATTTTGTTCTGTTATCTCTTCTCCCTGCCTTACAACTACAGCTCCTTTCTTTATCGTATTCCTAACCGGTTCGATCTTGCTGATTTCTTCATTTATTAATCTCTGAGACTCGGTTGGGTTGTAGAACAAGTTTGGTTTTATGAAATATAACAGCACCGCAGAAATAGTTTCAAGATCCTCTCTTCCCAGGCTATAATTTTGCCTTAAATAATCAACAAGAATTTTCTTAACCGTTTTAGTGGATACTATTTCATTTATTTCGAGTTTTTGCTGAATTATTTCAGCCTCCTCAATCTTCCTTACAATTATACCCGTTTGAGAATAAGCTTTCAGTTTTTCGGCGGGCAGGTCCGCTATTGGTTTTTGAATTAAGAAATTAAGGGCATCCATTACAACGCTTCTGTAGTTCTTCTCTTTGTAAGATCTAATAAATTCTTTAAGTACTGATTCTTTTATATTATATCCGCTTTCTCTTATAATATTCGCCTTTTCATCTTCGGATAATGAAGTTGGTCCAACAATATCTATCTTTTCAAGAAAATCATTAAATCGATTCAATACCTCCATATTAATTTCTGTCTGAAGATCAAATACAGGTGGAACACGGCTCTTTCTTTCTTCAATCCGCTTCTTTGTTTCAGCTTCATTGATGTATGTTATCTGTTTTGGAGCTACTATGTTTTCCTGAGCTATTTCTCCAATCTGATAATCATACTTCACCCCGAAATAAGGCTTTGCCACCATCCACAGAAGTGCCACATAAGAGAGAAAAGCAACGAGGAATATTATTTTTTTACCCTTGGGTTTCAAAAGTCCTCTAACGTCTATCAATCTCATCTCCTCTATCCCTGTCAAAAGCCCTGATAATCTCTTCAACAAGGGGATGTCGCACCACATCTTCTGGGCCAAGATAAACAAATGATATACCCTTAATGCCTTTCAGAACTCTGGATGCCGCTATAAGACCCGATTCGGTGGATTTTGGTAAATCTATCTGAGTTATATCACCCGTTATTATGGTTTTTGAATTGTACCCTATCCTTGTAAGGAACATTAATATCTGTCCTTTAGTAGTATTTTGTGCCTCATCAAGAATAATAAATGCATCGTGCAACGTTCTCCCTCTCATATATGCCAGCGGTGCTATCTCAATCGCTCCTCTCTCCACGTACCTCTGAAATACAGGATACGGAATCATATCGTATATAGCATCGTAAAGAGGCCTGAGATAAGGATTAATCTTTTGTTCAAGATCACCCGGTAAAAATCCAAGACTCTCTCCAGCTTCAACAACCGGTCTTGTCAGGATTATTCTTGATATATTCTCAGCAAATAAATAGTGTAATGCAAAAGCCATTGCAATATAGGTTTTCCCTGTTCCTGCCGGACCAATAACAAAGTTTATATCGTTTTTCATCACTGCATCAAAATATTTAGCCTGTCCTATCGATTTGGGAGAAATAACTTTTCCGTTATGACCTATAGTTATAAACTTGTTCTGAAAATCCCCGACATTAAAGTTTGCATCCTTTTTAACCCTGTTCACGAGATATGTCAGCTCTTTCTCGCTAACCTCTCCCTTTTTCTTTCCAATCTCAAAAATATTCTCAAAAATCTTCTTTGCTAAAGCCACTCCAACCTCATCACCAGTGATGTTTATCTTCTCTCCCCTTCCCGCTACAGAGACACCTATCTCTTTTTCAATAAAATGGATTAATCGGTCATTATTTGCATATACTATTTTCTGGAGTTCCTGGGAGGGGATTTCGATACTGACTTTTTTATCTGAATTATTTTTAATTAAAGGTTCTGTATCGTCCATTTCGTTTTTATGTTTTAACTATCACCTCTAAATTTAATATGTGTTGCATTAAATATGCCATCTTTTTATACAAAAAAATAAGAAAAATAATAATTTTTTCAAAGTATTTTTGATTTAAAGATAATACGCTCTTAATTTTTTTTGTCAATTTTAATTCCCAACTCCCTGAGTTGTTTTTCGCTTACGAAATCAGGGGCTCCACTCATCAGGCAGGTTCCACTTGTTGTTTTTGGAAAGGGAATTACATCCCTTATAGATTCCTCTCCCTGAAGCATCATAACTATTCTATCAAGACCAAGTGCAATACCACCATGAGGTGGGGCACCGTACCTTAATGCTTCCAGAAAAAATCCAAACTTTTCCTGGATCTCATCGTCTCCAAGATTCAAGATCCTGAAAATTCTCTCCTGGATATCCCTTCTGTGTATTCTTATACTGCCACCACCAAGTTCAACACCATTCAGAACTATATCGTAACTACGGGCCTTAACTTTCAATGGTTCTTTCTCAAGTATATCAATTTGCTCTTCGAGAGGAGAAGTAAATGGATGATGAACAGAGACAATTTTTTTCTCTTCTTCTGAATACTCAAAAAGTGGAAACTCGGTTACCCAGCAAAAGGATAAAGTGTCTTCGTTAAAATTATGAAGAAGCTTTGCAATTTCCACCCTGATGGATCCCATAAACTCAAGAACCATTTGTTTTTCTCCCAGAGTGGCAACTAATAACCAGTTATTCTTTAACTGATACTCGTCGGAAATAAACCCAGCATCACCAACATGTTTCGAAAGCGGACCGGACACATTACTATTTTTCCCTCTCATCCAGAGGAAAATACCTGCTCCTTCCCTTTTTGCCCTTTCCGACCAGCCATCCAGTAATTTTCTGCTGATCTTATCAGCTTCTTTTATTATCAAACCGTAGATTTTACTACCTTTTGAAAAACTTTCCTTTATAAAATCCGAGATAAAAACACTTTCATACCTGGTTAGATTTATTATTTGATAGCCATACCTGAGATCAGGTCTATCAGAGCCGAACCTTTCCATTGCATCTTCATACCTTAGTTTCGGGAATGGTCTATCGAGAGTTTTACCGTAACATTTTTCGAGAACATAACAAAACATCCCCTCTATCAATTCCTGAATATAGATTTCATCTGCAAAAGACACCTCCACGTCTACCTGGGTAAACTCCGGCTGTCTGTCTGCTCTAAGGTCTTCATCCCTGAAACACCTGACTATCTGATAGTACCTTTCAAACCCCGAAATCATAAGTATCTGTTTGAATATTTGTGGCGATTGGGGCAGTGCGTAGAACCTTCCGGGGTTTAATCTCGACGGAACAAGAAAATCTCTCGCTCCCTCTGGAGTCGATTTTGTAAGAAACGGCGTTTCAATATCCAGAAATCCCTCACTATTAAAATACTCCCTGATGCTCTGAACAATTTTATGACGCATGAGGATATTATTCTTCATCCTTTCCCTTCGGAGATCCAGATACCTGTATTTTAAACGAGTTTCCTCCGAAGATTCATCCTGTTTGAACACACCAATTGGTATCGTTTCAGACTCATTCAAGATCTTTATTTTCTCAACCCATACCTCATAATTGCCAGTCTGGAGCTTGGGATTTGGTACCTCCCTTACCTGGACAGTCCCCTCTACCTCGATAACGTACTCCGGTTTAAGAACAGTAGCCAGTTCAAAACTTTCCGGATTTTTATCCCTGCTGAAAGCGAGCTGAACAATACCAGATCTATCTCTCAGATCGACGAACAATAAGCTTCCATGCTCACGCTTTACCTGAACCCACCCATACAATTTAACTTTCTTCCCCACTCTATCTTTGTTTATATCAATACAGAATATACTCTTCAGTTTTTAACCCTCCTCTCCTATCCATCTATAATAGATTTGGAGTTTTCCACTTCGTAGTACTCCCTTATCAATCTGTACATTGAAGTTTTAACAGCTTCTCTTGCCTTTTCCACATTACCGGAAGATTTCAATTCCTTTTCATAAGCCTGCCTTATTTCGGTTCCGATGTTAATCTTTGTAAGCCCATTTTTTACCGCTTCCATAATATACTCTTTTTGAATTCCCGAGCCACCATGAAGAACAAGTGGTACCCCCGTCGCATCCTTTATCTTTCTTAAATGTTCTATATTTAGTCTTGCAGAAATCTTTTTCTGATCTTTGGCCGCTCCTGTGATCGCACCATGGATGTTTCCAACAGCTACAGATAACCAGTCAACGCCCGTCTCTCTGACAAATCTGGCTGCATCATCTGGATCTGTAAATCCCTTACCCGAATTAAAAAGCTCTTCATATGGTGGAAGAGGACCACTTTCATGACCCAGGACTGCACCAAGCTCTGCTTCTACCGGTATCTCTGCTTTATGTGCCATAGAAACTATCTCTTTTGTTACTCTGATATTTTCATCAAGAGGAAGCCTGGATCCATCAATCATAACAGAATCATATCCAAGATTGATGGCCTCCTCTATCAGAGACTTATAATCCACCCTTACTCCATCCTCATCTATTACCGGTACATGATCCTGGTGAATTGTTACATAGGCAGGATCTGCATACTTCTTATACTCTTCAAAGATAACGGAAAAGCTTATAGCCCCAAACTTTTCTATATCCGGCCTTGCGACCTCGAGCATCCCTATACATCCAGTTTCTTTTATGGCCTCACATATCGGCTTTACCATCTCTGGATAGGCTGCATTAAATGCCGGAATTAATACCCCTTTTTCATACGCTTTCTTCATTATCTCAATTGCTCTCTTACTCATACTCTATTTCACCTTCCCTCATCTTATTTATTTTATTCTTTAATTTCACCCCTTCCTGATGATACCGATCATCACCAGAAGAAACCATTTAGCCTTTACCCATAACAGAACACCAGTTTAATTCTCTCGATTCTTAAAAATCTCTAACTATTAAATACCAAAAAATTTTTTTCTTTCTGTTAATGTTTTACTTTTAAGCTCCTCAATCTTCTCCTTATCTAGTTCCATTGCTCCTGCATGAGCAAAAAGCTCAAAACCTTCCCTCAAATCCTGAATTCTCGGCCTCCCTTTTTCGTCAATATAGCCAAAGTTGCATAACTCCGTCAATAACTGGTGGCCAAGAACCATATGCGCGGATTTAATAAAATAATCAAGAAAAACTCTATTTTTTCCAATTTTCCCAACAAGTGGGATCATCTTTTTTGTATTGTGTTCAGTACCTATAAAAACAGGAAAGCCGCAATCTTTTGCCACATCAATTATCTCTTTTGCCCTATTTTCATCAATTCTTTCTATCATGTCGAAGGCATACATCCCTTTTGATTTTACACTTTTGACGAGTTCTTCAAGATCACTTTCAGCTTCAGTTATGGGAAAACCTACCATTGGGTATGTAGGTATTGCACCCAGTTCTCTATAAATGCCAACAAGATTTTCTATTGTGGTAAATGATCCAGGATCCTCCTCAACGTAGCAGGGCTTTCCCGCCTTTGTTAAAAGTGCCCTTACAGTATCCAATAACGCACCAACATCCTTTAATTTTTCTTCGGTAAACTCAACATCTGTTATTTTATAAAATAATTCTCTCTGTTTTTCGAGAGTTTTACCCATTGATTGTATCTTCATGCAAAAAGCCTGAACAACATGTCTTTCTGTGGTTATACCTCGAGGAGTGAGGGCAAGCGCATCATCAAAACTATAGTCGACATTAACTCCCCTGCTGCTGGCATATTCCCTCAACTTTTTCGCAATTTTCTTATTTCTCCTTCTAACATTTTTTAATATGCTTGATAGATTCCTCCAACCAGTACTCCCCATATTTAAACTCGAAGTAACTCCTTTGCCTACAATATATATTCTCCCTGGATTATCAGGATCATTGTACCTGAAATTTTGACCGGCAGCATCCCTATCCATTGATATTGCTTCCATACTGAAACAGGCTCTCAAACCAGCAATATCACAGGCAGCCCTGAACTCAGGATGACCTGCAATGGTATAATGATCATTAATTCCGAAGTATTTAACATCCTGCTGATAGGCATGAAAAACAGCTTCCGTGGGACTGGTGAAAACTGAGAATGATTCGTTTGTATGGATGTGGAGATTTACAAACCCATTATTAAATTCCTTTGGATTCTCTCTCACATAATCCCTGAGAACTTCCAGTCGATTATCCAGAGATTCTGAATAGATCCCATCTGGCACATCGTATTGTTCACTCACCATATTAACCCCCTCGCTCTTTATACCACCACTCATTATTAAAAAACCTTTTAAATACCCTGCAAAAACCGTCACTATCCAAAATTTTTAAAAGCATACTAAATGCACAAACAATGAGGTACCCGGCACCCCACTGTTTAATCTTACACTAAAAGAATAATTCAGTAAGATATTACAGCTGAAACCACTCAACAGCCCTTTTCAAGAAAAACCCTGTATCCTTTATACGAATAATAAAGATCAGCTTTTGAGATAATTTCATAAGGTGAATGCATCCCTATAACAGGTACACCACAATCAATAACCGATGCATTATAAAGGGCAAAATACTTGGCTATCGTACCACCGCCACCTTCATCTACTTTTCCCATTCCTCCATATTGCCAGAAAATTCCATTTTCATTAAACAGCTTTCTCAATCTACCCACCAGTTCTGCATCAGCATCATTTGCCATATACTTACCACCGGAACCTGTAAATTTTGTTATGACCACTCCGTGTGATATCTTGGCTGTGTTCTTTTCGTCGTGCACGGATTTGTACATAGGATTTATACCGGCATTGACATCTGCCGAGATACAAACGGAGTTTTCCATTATTGCTCTGTGATCAAGCTCACTGTATCTGCCCGTAAATTTCTCAAAAAGCCTACCAATAACATTATACACAAATTGACTCTTCATCCCCGTAGGCCCATCACTGCCAATTTCTTCCTTGTCAGTAATAAAGACCACACAAGTCTTGCCGCTTACATCAGCATCAAGTATTGCCCTGATAGCAGCAAAACTGCTGACCCTATCATCGTGACCATATCCTCCTATCATCGATCCATCTATGCCAACATCTCTTGATCTCAGGGCGGGGACAACCTCAAGCTCTGCGGATATCAAATCCTCCTCTACTATTTTATACTCTTTATTTAATTTCTGGAGCACTGCAAGTTTCACCTTTTCTTTGACTTTATCATCCTTTACTGGAATGTTCCCAAACACTAGATTAAGGCTTTCACCTTCGATAAACTCAAATGCCTTTTTCTCGCCCTGAACCTTTTTGGCTAGATGGGGCAACAAATCAGGAATAACAAAAATGGGCTCATCCTCTTTTAGCCCAATTGTTAAATCTATCTTGCTACCATCTGAAGTTACAACCACACCAGCAATAGCAAGGGGTATATTCAGCCAGTGGTATTTCTTTATCCCACCATAGTAATGTGTCTTCAGTAGAGCAATCTCTACATCCTCAATTACCGGTATCTGTTTCAGATCAAGACGGGGAGCATCGCCATGTGCAATAATAAAGTTTATCCCCTCTTCAAGAGGCTCCTTTCCAACCTTGATAAGTGCAATGTTTTTCTCACGATTCACCACATAGAGAAAATCACCGGTCTTCACAGATTTTCTCGTGTTTAAATCTTCAAATCCAATTTTTTTAACATGTTCCAATGTCCATTTAACGGTCAATCTCTCTGTTCTTGAATAATCAAGGAACTGTTTATATTCATCACTGAAGTTAAATATATCCTTTTTAGTTTTATCATCAATTTCCAACCATATGTTCTTGGAAGAATACGTAATCTTCTTCTCAAGTTCCTCATATTCTGATCTTTTTTCATCTCTGCTCATTTTAATTACCTCTACGATGATATTAATAGGATTCTATAAATTAATTAAATAGAAGCCTTTATTCAATCGAAACATTTAAATCAAAGACAAAAATATTTGTTCCATTTTTTACATAATTCTGTTAAATTTAAAATGAGGGGGCGACAGGCTTCGACTGCAATGGATGGAGCCTGATCTGCATGCCGAGGAGCTCAACCTCGTAAAAAAGAGCAAAACCTTATAAGTGCCGATTACGAAGCACTTCCAGTAGCAGCATAATTTAGCTGCTACCGTCCCTCCCGTCTTTCCCCTGGAGATGGGAAGGGGCGTCAAAACACAGGGGTCGCTGGTGAACCTTCTCCCGAGAGGTTCTCCAGTTAAATTCAATTCGGGATAGGCCTGCAGTGTGTGCCCGGACACTAAAGCAGGCTGAATGACTAACCTCCGGGCTAAGCATGTAGAGGATCGGGTAGCCTCATTGCAGGACGCGGGTTCGAATCCCGCCGCCTCCAGATAACAGGATAAATAGAAAGAATATAGAGTTTTTTACGAAATATAAAACCAAATAAAAAGCGTATTTTATAACATTACAGTTCCGTCGATCTTTAAACAATCTAAATTAAATACCACTTGACTCCTCCATTATGTAAAGAGTTTGTACCCTATTATAAAGACTCAAAGTTTAATCTAAACAAAAACTTTTGTTACAAAGCAGATTTTCCGAATCTTTCATTTTACTCTTTTGAAAAATTAAAAACCCCTGCAGGATTTGCTATGGAGAAGTAGTCTTTCGTAGACATGACAATCGAATCAGTCAGGGTGCCTGCATTAAAAGCAATTCTGCTGTTTTTAAGAATAGAATTATCAATATAAAGTTCAAATGGAAGAACTGGTCTCCCAAAAGGAGGCACAGCCCCAGGTTCAAGACCTGCGAGAGAGTTCAGCTCCTCTGGAGTTGCAAACCTGATATTTTTCGCCTTGAATTGCTTTTTTATTTTCCTCGAGTCTATCTTCAGAGAGGCACTTAAAACAAACAACATGAAAGCGTCATCAACTTTCAGGAGTATCGATTTGCCCCCTACCTCAAGTGGTTCTCCCCGTGCCTCAGCCGATTCCATGGATGTTCTTGTGGGCTCATGATGTATCTCTCTATAGTTAATATTATTCCCATCCAATATATTTTTTATCTTACCGTATATTTCATTTTTCATTATTTTAAACTGTTCTCAATTATTAAGATGTTTTAACCCTCTGAACCCGATATCCTTTCTGTAATGCATATTTTCAAATTGAACAAGCGACACGTTTTTATACGCTTTATCTATTGCTTCTTTAAGGGTTTTACCTTTTCCAACAATGTTCAATACTCTTCCACCAGAGGTTACCACCTTGTTATCCACTTTTTTGGTACCTGCATGAAAAACATAACTATCAGGATTTCTTTCCACCTTCTCTATTCCCTCAATCACTTTTCCTTTTTCATACTTACCAGGATAACCACCCGAGGCAATGACAACATCACAGGCATATCCATCCTCCCAGGCAAGATCAGCTCCCGAAAGTTCCCCAAGAGAGGTGCTGAGAAGAAGCTCGGCAAGGTCAGATTTAAGAAGTGGAAGCACAACTTCAGTCTCCGGATCTCCAAATCTGCAGTTAAACTCCACCACATAGGGCTCACCATCCGCTATCATCAGTCCGGCATAAATTATACCTCTGTATGTAATACCTTTTGTTTTAAGCTTGTTTAGAAGAGGATACATGATTCTGTTCATAACCTTCATCATAACACTATCTGTCACAACGGGCGCAGGAGCTATAGCTCCCATTCCACCCGTATTGGGACCCTTATCATTATCAAACACCGGCTTATGATCCTGAGAAGATATCATTGGTAAAATTACCTCTCCATCGCACAGGGCTAAAACTGTAGCCTCTTCACCAGAAAGATACTCCTCAATTACAACCCTCGTTCCACTTTCACCAAATATCTTCTCTATAAAATAATTATGGAGAGTTTGCTTTGCCTCCTCCCTCGAATAACATATTGTCACCCCCTTACCAGCAGCAAGTCCATCGGCTTTCACAACTATTGGAGGATCGATTTTATCGAGATACCTGGAAGCTTCTTCAAAATTTAAAAAGGATTCGTATTTAGCAGTAGGAATAGAAGCTTCTTCCATAAGTTTTTTGGCAAAAATCTTACTGCCCTCTATCATAGCAGCTTCGGCCTTCGGACCAAATACCAGAAGACCATTTTCCTCAAAATAATCCGTTAATCCTTTTACCAGTGGAAGCTCGGGCCCTACCACTGTGAGATTTATGTCCTCTTTTTTTGCGAATTTTAATAGACCTTCAAAATCATCTACAGGAATGCCTGGATTCTCTGCTATCTGCTCGGTAGCAGCATTGCCAGGTGTCCAGTACAGTCTGTCAACCACACTGGACCTGCTCAGGAAATAAGCCAGAGCGTGTTCTCTTCCTCCACTACCAATAACTAGTATCTTCAATACCCCCACCTCCTCAAGCAAATTAAGAAGAATGTCAAAAAAATAACGTTTCCATTAACAATTTTTGCATAAATCTGATACAGGATAAAAGAACGAATTATTTTGAAACAATAATTTACCTCTCATAATGAAAACTCGAATTTCGCCCTAAAATACGATTATAACATTAAAGGCTTCTGTGTAACTCATTAATAGTGTGACTTCGTTACTAATAGCCTTTAATTTTCTCCAGAAGATCCTCTCCAGTTACAAGTTTGTAGGCGTTCAAATACTTTTCCATCGATTTTTTAATTACCTCTTCAGGTAATTCTGGAGCTGGCGGTGTTTTATCCCATGGTTGGGAGGTAAGCCAATCCCTTATGTACTGTTTATCAAAGCTTGGCTGTGCGCCTCCAGGATTATACTCGTTCATATCCCAGAACCTTGAAGAATCGGGAGTAAAAAGTTCATCGGCAAGCACTATCTCCCCATCTATATTCGCATACTCGAACTTTGTATCTGCCAGTATCAAACCCCTTTCCATAAGATATTCAGCTGCAAAATTATACAATTCAATAGATTTATCTCTCAGGTAGTTTGCAATCTCAACTCCAACCCTGTTCTTAACCTCCTCAAAACCAATGTATTCATCGTGTCCAGTTGTTGCCTTAGTGGTTGGCGTAAATACAGGTTCCGGGAGCTTATCACCGCGTTTCATTCCCTCGGGCAATGTAATATCAAACAATTTCCCCGTTTCTTTGTAACTTCTCCAGCCCGATCCATCAAGATAACCTCTTACAACGCATTCAACTTCTATCATCTCACCTTTTTTAACAAGAGAACTTCTTCCTTTCAGAATTCTTTTTTCCTCAGGACTCAATTTAACGGGGAATTCATCCACATTGTCCGTTATCAGGTGATTTTTTACAATATGTTCGGTCTTTTTAAACCAGAAAACAGAGATCGAGTTTAGTACTATGCCTTTGTAAGGAATAGGATTGGGAAGAACAACATCAAAAGCTGATACCCTGTCAGAAGCAACCATTAACAATTTATCTCCGAGATCAAATATATCCCTGACCTTTCCCCTCTTCATGAGCGGAACTTCCTTTAATTCAATTTTACTGTAAGCAGGTGGTAAAGCCATATTCCCTCCTAATTATTTTTTTTAATAATGATTTAATTACCATAAATCTTGATAATTAACCTATCCTAAAACTATAAATCTGATTCCAGAGACTTTATCGAAATATTAAACCTCTACTTCTCTAATATGTATACCCTTCTACCGTGTACGGTGAGCCTGTCCTCGCAGAAAAGCCTTACTGCCTCAGGGAAAGCCTTATGTTCCTGTTCAAGTATCCGATCTGCAAGGCTCTCCTCTGTATCATCATCATAAACTGGAACAGCTCTCTGAATAATAATGGGGCCTGTATCAACTCCTTCATCCACAAAATGTACTGTACAACCAGATATTTTTACCCCATACTCCAGTGCCTGTTTCTGTGCATGAACACCGGGAAAAGACGGCAGAAGAGCTGGATGAATATTTATTATCCTATTTCTGTACTCATTGATTATATTTTTGCTTAAAACCCTCATAAAACCAGCTAGAAGTATCAGGTCCAGGTTATACTCCTCAAGCTTGACCATTATCCTTGAAAAATAATCATCTCTTTTTTCAGCTTTCTCCTTAATAAACACATGGGTGGGTATTCCTTCCTGCCTTGCATACAATAGACCTTTAGCATCGGGATTGTCTGATATTACAACAACTATCTCTCCATTTATCCCACCTTTTTTGATCTCCTCGTTAATTGCCCTGAAATTAGAACCCCTTCCAGAGATAAAAACACCTATCCTTTTTTTTCTGCCCATACTATAAAACCCATTATGTCCATTTATTTAGGGCGAACTTCGAGTTTTCATTATTGAGAAGCAAATTATTGATATAAATCGTTCGAAGTTCGCCGGCACTGCAACATTTCTGGTTCTATTTTGCATCAGGATTTCTATTTTTCAGAAAACTTGACATTGTTCTATTTATATAAAGCAAAAAGAAAAGCAGAAGCCACACCTATATCCACAATTTCTCTACATAATTTCTTTAATAACCCTGCCGATGATAACCGGTTCTTCTCCAATGGATTTCAGAACCTCGAAAGTTTTATCAGCATCACTTTCAGAGACAATAAAGACCATTCCAATACCCATATTAAAAACTCTTCTCATTTCTTCTATATCAATTTCTCCCGCACTTTGAATTATATCAAAAATTTTATGTGGTTTTACACTTCCCCAGTCAATTTTAACCTCGAGGCCTCCAGGTAACAACCTTTTTACATTCAGATAGATACCACCTCCCGTAATATGCGCAATACCATGAACATTCAGGCTTTTCAGCAAAGCTAGTACAGTTGAAACATATATCCTTGTTGGTTCCAAAAGCTCCAGGATCAGGGGCTTATCAAGCCCTCTCAGATTTTCGTAATACCCATAACCTCCCACCTCAAAAAGAGCCTTTCTTGCCAGGCTCAATCCATTACTGTGTATACCGCTGGATGGTACCCCCACAAGTAAATCGCCAGCACAAATGGCACTTCCGTCTATTATGCTCTTTTTATCAGCAATGCCAACGCAGAATCCAGCAAGTTCATAGGTTCCTTCACTGTACATCCCGGGAAGCTCTGCTGTTTCTCCACCCAGCAACACACATCCAGCTTCCCTGCATCCCGAAATAATTCCATCCATTATGCTGGATGCACTATTCAGGTCAAGTCTATCTGTAGACATATAATCAACGAAAAAAAGAGGCTTTGCCCCCATTGAAACGACATCATTCACGCACATGGCCACGAGGTCTATGCCT
>CAZFGQ010000062.1:0-16483 GCA_964518675.1 uncultured Spirochaetota bacterium | reverse complement strand
GGGGAAAGAACCCCAATCTGGGATGTTAATGCAAGGGGTGTGATCTTTGGCCTTTCGCTTAACCATACAAAAGGGCACGTAATACGTGCAATGATGGAGTCTGTTGCATATGCTCTTTACGATTCTTTCAGAATAATCAAAGAAACCGGACAGAAAATAAATTTCCCAATTGTACTCAACGAAGGTGGGGCAAAAAGTATACTCTGGAGAAAAATAATTACTGATACTTTCAATGTACCAACTGTGCTTGTCAAAAGAAGAACGGGAGCACCCTATGGTGACGCCCTTCTTGCCGGAGTTGCTACTGGAGTTTTCAAAGATTTTTCAATCTCCAGGGAGTTTACAGAATATATAGATCCAATAGAACCATCTGAAGAAAACCACAACCTCTACATGAAATATTTTAAGCTGTACAAAAAGATATACGAGCATCTTAAGGAAGATTTTAAAGAACTAGTTCACCTGAGAGAGCTCTCTATCAAGTATAAATAAAAATAGACAAAAAAAATAATAAAGGAGATAAAAAATGGAGAAAATGACATTTGGAATTATTATCACAAACCGAAGATTTTTCCCCGATCACCTTGTTTCTGAAGAAAGGAAAAGAATACTGCAGAAACTTGAAAATATGGGATTTAATACCGTCATTCTTTCGGAAAAAGATACATACCTGGGAGCAGTCGAAACGGTAGAAGATGCAAAGAAATGTGCTGATTTGTTTAAAAAACACCAGGATACAATAGATGGAATAATAGTTGTTTTACCAAACTTCGGAGATGAGGTAGGTGTCACACAGGCAATTGATCTTTCAGGTCTGAAAGTCCCCGTGCTTGTGCAGGCATGTGATGATGAACTTACCAAGATGGATATTAAAAATAGAAGGGATGCATTTTGCGGAAAGCTCTCGCTCTGCAACAATCTTTACCAGCACAATATCAAGTTTACAAATACCACACTTCACTCATGTTCGATAGACAGTGAAGAGTTCACAAGTGACATCAAGTATTTTGCAAGAGTCTGCAGGGTGGTAAAGGGGCTTTCACATGCAAGAATAGGAGCGATTGGCCAGAGACCTAATCCCTTCCACACTGTCCGATTCTCAGAAAAACTGCTTCAGGCCTATGGAATCACGGTTACAGTTGTGGACCTCTCTGAGATCATTTTTGCCGCACAGAACATGAACCGCACAGAAGAGGTTGAAAATAAAATCAAAGAAATTAAAGCCTATGGGAAAATCCATCCTGATATCAAAGAAGAAAATATAGAAAAATCTGCCAAGCTGAGCATTGCAATAGAAAAATGGGTTGAGGAACACGAATGTGACGCCACAGCCATACAATGCTGGGACTCAATTCAGAAAAATTACGGATGTGCCACATGTCTTCCAATGAGCATGATGGGTGAAAAGGGAAAACCCAGTGCATGCGAAACAGATGTAATGGGAGCATTATCAATGTATGCTCTTTACCTTGCCTCCGGTGAACCCTCTGCACTCCTCGATTGGAACAATAACTACGGAAATGACAGAGATAAATGCATTGCAATCCATTGTTCAAATTACCCGAAAAGTTTTATAGCCACAGATTTTGAAATATCCAACCTGGATATACTGGGTAACACACTTGGATATGAAAGGTGTTTCGGAGCACTCAAGGCCAAACTACCAGCAGGACCATTTACATTCGCACGAATCTCAACAGATGATACAGAGGGAATAATAAAGGCTTATGTTGGAGAGGGCGAGTTCACCGATGATCCTGTTGAAACAATGGGAGGAGTTGCTGTATGCAGAGTTTCAGGATGCCAGAAACTCATGGACTACCTCTGCACCGAAGGGTTTGAACATCACGTTGCAATGAATAGATCTCTTTCTGCAAAAGTCCTGGAAGAAGCCCTTGGCAAATACCTCGGATGGAAAGTTTATAGACATGAAGGTTGATTGAAAGGAGTATAACTAAATGGAAAAACAAAAGCTTCCAAAACTGAAATTCAGTTACTTCCAGCTTACATTTGGTCAGGAAGAAGCATATCTCCACCCGGAAAATACATACAGACGATTAAAAAAGTATAACTACGATGCCATTGAAATTACCCCGCCAAAAGGACGATATGGACTTGGAATCTCCATGGAAAACTACCTGAAAATACATAAAAAATTAAAAGAAGATTTTCAAATGGAAATTTCATGTGTTAATGAATGCTGGGGCGAAGAGTGGGATCCATTTTCTCCAAACTACAAAACCCTCACAGAACAAAAGACCGCAGACCTGGCTGTATCAGAAACAAAAAGCACCATAGATTTTGCTTCAGAACTTGGGGCACCATTTGTAACGGTAGCAGTGGCAATTCATGATGAGATCACAGAAGAAAATGTCAAAGAATGCACCCGTATTGCAGTTGATGCCCTTCAGAGGATGTGCGACTACGCAAAATCCAAAAATATTAAACTTGTTTTTGAAGCTACAAATCACCTGGAAATGGGAAAATATGTAAATACAGTGGCAAATCATAAAAGATTAATTGAAATGACCGAAAGGGATAACATCGGTATCCAGATAGACTGGTTTCATGCATTTTTTGAAGAGTTGAATCCCTACGAGGCAGTAATGGATGCCCATCCTCTGCTGTGGCACATGCATTTTCGCGATTCCAATTCTCTAACTCCGGGATATGGAGCAACAGATTTTAAATCCATTATCAGAGCGCTGAAGAAAATAGGATATACCGGATACTGTACAATTGAGAGTGCTCCGATGATACCAGACCCTGACACCGCTGCAAAAGACGGCATTAACTATCTTAAAATGCTGGAGCATATAGCTGAAATCCAGTTGAGTGATGAATATCCCAATGGATATGCAGTAACAATGTAGGTACCTAAAAACTGAAAAAAAGAACCTTTTACTTAGCGAGAACCAACAGTACACTACAATTTATAGCAAATGCAAACTTTAATCGTATTAAAAAAGGGTGCTCCTTCATGTTCTTAGGACTCGATATCGGCACAACAAACTGCAAAGCAATCATTTTTAATGAAAATGGAGATGCACTGAGTAGTGCATTTGATGAATACCCTATAAATTATCCTCGTTCAGGGCTGGCAGAACAGGATGCTGAACTCGTCTGGCAGAAAACAGAAAATGTTTTATCAAGAGCAATCGAAAAATCCGGTTACCCTTCCATAAAAGCTCTGAGTATTTCCGTACAGGGTGATGCAATCATTGCGGTCGACAGAAATCTCAAGCCACTCTTACCTGTCCAGCTCGGCATGGATTATCGTGCCAAGGAACAAACAGATCGTTGCATTAAACTTTTTGGAAGAGAAGAATTATACACCATTACCGGAATGCCACCGCATCCATTAAACTCTCTTCCAAAAATATTGTGGATCAAAGACGAGAGGCCTGAAATTTTCAAAAAAACATGGAAATTCATGACCTATGCGGATTTTGTTCTTTCAAAGCTGGGTTCAAAACCCGTTATCGATTATACAATGGCTTCCAGAACCATGGCGTTTGATATTAAAACCAGAACCTGGTCCGATAAAATTCTTGATATACTTTCAATTCCAAAAGATAAGCTCTCAGAACCGGTCCCCTCAGGTAAAATCACAGGCAGCATTTCACCACAGCTTGCCCAAAAGCTCGGTATTAATTCGGATATTTCACTTGTAACAGGCGGGCATGATCAGACCTGTGCGGCCCTAGGGGCAGGAATTACAAAACCAGGCAGAGGTGTCGTATCAACAGGCACAGCTGAGGTGCTTTCTACAGTCTTACCCTTTCAAGAACCAGCTTCTGAAATGCTTCCATTCTTTTATCCATGTTACATTTATACAATACCAGAATTCCTTTTTACATTTGCACTTAACCACAGTGGTGGAATAGTATACCAGTGGTTCCGCGATAACCTTTGTGAATATGAAAGAGATCGCGCTATAAAAGAAGGAATTGATGTATACTCTTTGATTAATAAAAGCTTCCCAGAGGGACCAACAAATCTTTTTGTCCTACCACATTTCAATGGCTCAGGAACACCTACCTGTGATCTTCAATCAAAAGGAGCAATACTGGGTCTCACACTCAGTACAACTAAGGGAGAAATTGCCAAAGCAATTCTCGAGGGACTTACATACGAATTAAAATTAAACATTGAAACAATGGAATCCATCGGTATAAAAACCCATGAACTTGTCGCCGTAGGAGGTGGTGCAAAATCTCATGAGTGGCTACAGATGAAGGCAGATATAACTGGCAGACCCATACTTTCACTCAAAAATAAAGATGCGGCCTCCGTGGGTGCCGGTATTCTTGCAGCATTAGCCACTGGAAATATTACTTGTCTGGATGATTTAGTTTGTAACTTCGTCAGATACGAAACTATTTTTCAACCCGACGAAAAAAAGCAAACAACCTATCGGGAGAAATACAGAATATATAAACATCTCTACAATTCAATCCTGAAACTCAATAGAATCATTATTTAATCATTTATTTTTATCTTTTAATTATTTTACACAGCGTGTCGGAACAACGATCAATATTTTAGACACCCATGATTTTAGCCACCCATGGTAAAACAAAAATCTATTACAGTTTATTATATCAATTACCCATCACTTCCATAAATGTTTTTCCCCACTCAGGCAGGTCCTCTGTACATCTGCATGAGAGTATGTTTTTATCAACCACAACAGGCTCATCCATACATTTTATTCCAGCAGCTACAAGATCATCACGCATTTTCGGATGACATGTTACCACTCTCCCCCCAAGTATACCGGCAGAAAGAAGTATCTTTGGACCACGTCCTATCGTTGTAATATGCTTACCCGATGAATCCATCTCTTTTATCAAATCTTTAAGGCCAGGATGCCCTCTAACCATCCATGTGGCCAATCCTCCAGGTATAATCAAACCGTCAATTTCAGAAGGTTTTATTGCTCTTAATTCATCCTCATAGGGGAAATCATGAGAATCAACAGCCCCTTTATTAAGTAGGGATCTATCAACTTTAATAGTATATCCATGATCTCCCCACTCCCAGGTATCATTTCCAAGATGAACTACCGTACCTTCTTTCCTCCCCATGATAATAACTTCACCACTTTCCTCCTGAATTCTCCCTCCGGTGTAAAAAATGTGCATATCATAGGCAGCATCGTCAGCCAGGATTCCAAACTTTTTACCATCCAACCTACTTCCATATTTTTCAGGCAAATCACAGTGTTCTACCTCAGAAAATGCTTTTAAAACTAAACTATAAAACTCAGGTAAATCGTGAATAAACCTACCAGTTACTATATTTCCATCCCTCATCGCTCTCGCATCTGAAACATGCTTTGCACCGCTGTATACAAGATCGTCAACCATACTCCAGGCAGCAACTGCTCTTTTCCCTTTGAGCATTCCTGCAGATATAAATACCTGCTGGCCATTACATATAGCAGCACAAACTTTACCACGATCATAAATATCGCGAACAAAATTAACAACTTTTGGGTTTAATCTAAGCTTCTCAGGTGCAAGACCGCCAGGGATAATTACTCCATCGAAATCAATCGAATTAACATCATCAATTTTCGTGTCAGCTGAAAGACTTTCAAAAAGCTCACCGGTATAATCGAGCTTATTATTACCAATTACAACTACCTCAGCACCACCCTCCTTCAACCTCAATCGATTATAATGGCACTCCACCTCATTAACGCCGTCCTCAAGAAATACCCCAACCCTCAGTCCTCTTAATGGCAAATCTTTCATAACTTTAACCTCCATAATTATTGTTAAATATACTTTGCTGGATCTTTCATCTCAGGGTAAATATCCTACTCACATCTATCACAATAAAACCAGCATTATGCTTTTCCCGTGCTGCCATAAATATCACAGCAATTGCATATTGTTTCATAAGCAACCTTCTGTGCCCTATTTATCAGCAATGGGAAATTCACAAATGTTTCGTCTTTAACCATTTTTCTGACACTATTAACAATATTTTTTGACATATCAGAGTAAAAGTTTACTTTTGATAAACCACAAGCTATCGCCTTCTTCATGTCTACATCTTTTATCCCCGAACAACCATGCATACCAATAGGTATGGGAAGAGTCTCACTAATTTCTTTCAATCTTTCAAAATCTATTTTAGGAGCAAACATGGTTATGCCGTGAATATTCCCAACAGCAACAGCAAGTATATCCACTCCAGTTTTTTCATAGAAATGAAGAGCGGTCTCTACATCAGTATATCTGTAATCACTCTCAGTTTCACTTACAGTAGTGCCTTCATGCCCTCCTATATACCCAAGCTCACCTTCAATGGCGATGCCAAAGGTGTGGGCAATCTCAGCATAAAAAGAAGTCTTTTCAATATTCTTTTCAACTGGCAAATCAGAACCATCAAACATTATTGCATTAAAACCCAAACGTATAGCCTTTGTAATAACTTCCCTGGTTTTTCCATGATCAAGTATAACTGCCACGGGAACCGAAGCTTTCTCAGCATGCCATATTATTGCCGGGCCAACATTATCAATATCGTTGTAAATCATCTGATTTTCAGTAACAGAAAGTATTATGGGGGAGTGTTTTTCCTCACAGGCAGATAATATGGGTTTAATAAGAAACTCAAATACAGGACTTGTTGAAATAATTCCATACTTTTCTTTCTTGGCTTTCCTCAGTAACTCTCGTATGTCAACAAGCATTGTATCATCCTCTCCATTCTCAAAATTGAGCTCTATAGATTGGAATCCAGATTAATAAATCCGTTAAAGAAACAAGATTTCTTATGCCAGATATTTAAAACCCAGTGGAAATTAGAAACGATTTGCTGCAAGAGTCTGTCCAAATACTTCAGCATCCTTCAAACACCTAATCAACTTCCAAATGTCCTGCCTCCATCAACAAGAATAACTTCTCCCGTGACAAATCCAGCCAGTTCACTTGCAAGAAAAAGCACAACCCTTGCAACATCCTCTTCAGTTCCCAACCGATTAAGAGGTATTTTGTCCTTGATAGCATCTATTTCTTCACTCGAATACAATCTCTCAAGCAGCTCACCTTTAATTGACCGGGGGGCTACCCCATTAACCCGTATACCTCTTGGCGCAAGTTCCCTGGAAAGTGCTCGTACAAGGCTATTTATTCCTCCCTTGGAGGCAGCATATGCTACCGAACCACCGGAGCCTGTTATTGCAGAGCCCGAGGAAATCATGATAATACATCCGCTGCCCTTCTCAAGCATATAGGGTACAACAAGTTTGGAGCACAAAAATGCCCCTGTAAGATTTATTTCAATTACTCTTTTCCACTCTTCCAGTGTCAGCAATTCAAAAGGACGAGTAAAAGTAACACCTGCATTATTTACAAGGATATCTATTCCCCCAAATTGCTTCTCAATATTCCTCAAGCATTTTTCTACCATATCTTTATTAGTTACGTCACACTTCAAAAAAAGAACCCTCTCTTTAGAATTGGAAAAACTTTCAATCATTTTTCTTCCAGCCATTTCATCAATATCCAGAATAGCTACATTTGACTTCTGCCTGATAAACTCCATCACAATTGACCTTCCTATTCCATTTGCACCACCGGTCACGAGTACTCTTTTGTTTTCAAGATCACGAAAGAAATACTGCAAATCACCATTGCCCTCTGTAAACATAATTCTTCTCCCAGAGGATTATTCGTGAGATAAAGAACATTCAATACAGATAAAATTGAACGATTTCAATTTAACATAAATTTTAATTGACTTGGTCAGAAATATATTATATAATGCCTTATTGTACATTACAAGAACAAATGTTCTATTTCTTCATAATAACGGAGATTCTATAATGGAACTTTACAAACATCTTCAGGAAAGGGAGAAATCAAAAAACAGAATAAAGGTCGGAGTAGTCGGAAGCGGGCAAATGGGCTCCGGGCTTGTACATTCCTGCTTCAGCATCGAAGGAATGGAAGCAAGAGTCATTTCCGACATAATAGCAAATAAAGCAATAGAAACCTTTGAATCTTCAGGAATTCCCAGAGAAGATATCAAAGTTAGCAATAATATCAATGAGATAGAAGATCTAATTAACAATGGAAAGTATGTCGTTACTGAAGATGCAATAATTCTTCCCCAGCTCAGTGGAATTGATGTTATTGTAGAGGCTACAGGGGTTACAGATATCGGAAGCAGGATAGCGTGGGACTCAATAATGAATAAAAAACCAGTTGTAATGCTGAATGTAGAAACTGATGTGACTGTGGGTTATTTCCTTAACTATATTGCTCGCAGATCGGGAGCACTGTATACAGTTGCCTCAGGTGATGAGCCAGGAGTCTTAAAAGGACTCTATGATTTCGCAAGGACAATGGGTTTTGAAGTTGTATGTCTTGGGAAGGGGAAAAACAATCCAATAAATTACTTCGTTACACCGGAAGAATGCGAAGAAGAAGCAAAGAGGAAAGATATGAATCCAAAGATGCTGGCATCTTTTATAGACGGAACCAAGACAATGGTAGAAATGGCCTCCGTTTCAAATTCTACCGGCTTGGTTCCAGACATTCCCGGGATGCATGGTCCAAAGGTCGAGATAGAAGACCTGACAAGTGTTTTTATTCCAAAGGAAGATGGAGGAATTTTTGACAATCCAGGGAGGGTTGATTACTCGACTGGAAAAGTAGCTCCTGGCGTATTCGCAATAATCACCACAAAAGAAAAGCGAATAAGAAAAGACATGAAATTTTTAGGGATGGGAGAGGGTCCATATTACCTGCTTTACAGACCCTATCATCTCTGTGACCTTGAAACACCAATCTCAATCGCTGAGGCCGTGATATATAACGAGGTTACGACAACCTCAAACTTTTTAAAATCTGAGGTTGTTGCAATTGCCAAAAGAGATTTAAAGCCTGGAGAAAAGGTTGGAGGATACGGAAGTTCTGATATGTTTGGCAGAATATACAAATATGAGGAAGCAAAAAAAATTGGTGCAATCCCAATGGGTATTGCGCCCGGTGGTAAAGTTATAAAAGAAATTAAGAAAAATACACCGTTTACAAGGGAAAATTTTGAACCAGACCGAAACACATTTATATATAAACTCCGAGAAATGCAGGATTCATTGCAAAACGATACCTGAAGGTAGTAAGCATATAACTATTCGGCTAAAGTTTAAAATCACCAATGCAGGAAAAACTACTATGACCACCAAACCTGAACTGGCAATAGGCTGTGATCATGCAGGTTTTGAAATAAAAGAAAAACTTAAAAAATACCTTATTAAAAATGGGCATAAAGTAAAAGATCTTGTACCAGATTACAGAGATGAGATTTCGTATACAGAAACCGCATTGGCAACATGCAGGTATGTTTTAGAAAACAAAGATTCTTTTGGGATTCTTATTTGCGGAACGGGTATCGGAATGAGCATAGCAGCAAATCGAATAAAAGGAATAAGGGCTGCACTTCTTTATAGTGATTTTGTAGCTGAATATTCAAGAAAGCATAACGATGCGAATGTTTTGGTTTTTGGCGCCCGTACGATGAACATAGATGAGATTATATCCAGAATAAATATTTTCTTTGCTTACAATTTTCTCGGTGGCAAGTATAAAAAGAGGAACGAACCGCTGGATAACCTGAGTAATAAACTATAAAAATATTGGATAGTTTACATACCAAAGTTACATACCTGCTCAAAGGAGATTAATACTATAAAACTGGCAATGCTATTACTAACATGAGGAATAAAAATGGAAAATCTAATGAATGCCATGGTATTCAGAGGGCCTGAGAATTATAGCATTGAAAAAGTGCCCATTCCCAAATGCCCCGAAAAAGGTTTACTAATAAAAGTTAAGGCATGCGGCTTATGTGGTTCAGACCTGAGAACGCTCAGAAGTGGACATAAAAACGTCAAACCTCCGTGGATTCTCGGACATGAGGTTAGCGGTGAGGTGGTAGAAACTGGCAAGGAGTATAATGGTGAGTTTAAAAAAGGAGAACTTCTTGCAGTTGCCCCGGTAGTCTATTGTGGAAAATGTGAGTTCTGCCTGTCAGGACACTTTGAGCTTTGCGAAAATATAAGAGAACTTGCCCAACATTGGCCTGGTGGATTTGCCGAATACATGGCCATACCTCGTGAAGCGCTTGCACTTGGAAACGTAAGACGGATTCCCAATGGTTTAAAC
The DNA here is from genome assembly GCA_964518675.1 of uncultured Spirochaetota bacterium. Taxonomy (GTDB): domain Bacteria; phylum Spirochaetota; class B62-G9; order B62-G9; family CAZFGQ01; genus CAZFGQ01. Next base: position 6,296 of record CAZFGQ010000062.1, on the reverse strand, counting down.
CCATTGTATGCAGCCATTGCCGAACCCATGTCTTCCTGTGTTCATGCCCATGAAAAAGCAAATGTTAACTTCACAGACACAGTTCTTATAATAGGTGCTGGCCCAATAGGAGCCATACATACGAACCTGGCTAAATTAAAAGGAGCCAAAAGAGTATTAATAGCCGATATCCTGCCCCACAGGCTTGAATTGATAAAACCCTTTGGGCCTGATATTACCATCAATGCGGCAGAGGTCAACCTGGTGGAAGAAGTTTTAAAAATAACAGATGGAAAAGGACCAGAGGTCATTATTACCGCTAATCCGGCCCCAATAACCCAGGTTCAGGCAATAGAGATGGCAAAAAAAGGTGGCAGGGTATTATTTTTTGGAGGACTCCCGAAAGATAATAGTAAACCAGGAATCGATACTAATCTTATCCATTATAAAGGATTGTATGTAATAGGTATAACCACCTTTGCACCAAGACACCATATAACTGCACTGGAATTGCTGAGATCAGGTAAAATCCAGGGAGAAAAACTCGTTACAAAGACATTCCCACTGCATAATTTTAAATCGGCTGTACAGGAAGCAATTAATGGCGAAGTCTTGAAAGCTGTCATTATTCCTTAGTATGGAAAACTCTGTAATGTTATTTGACTTGAAATCCTAACTTCATAAATTTTTTCAAATGTGAACAATGTGAAATTTTTTCCATGAAGCTAAGCTTTCATTAATTTATTTTTATCTTAACAACTATCAAAATTTCAATAGAATAGAGAGAAAGAATATGTATGAAATCCCTGAAAAGGAAATATTAATAGGAGCATCTCTATCCTGTGCAAACCTGTATGATCTGAAGACTGAATTGAAAAAGATCGAAGAAGCAGGAATAGATTACATTCACTACGACGTAATAGATGGAAGGTTTAACGACACATTTATACTGGGAATACCAACTCTCAAATCCATTAGACCTCATACAAAACTGCCAATTGAAGTGCATTTAGCAGTATATAATCCACAAAAATTTATAAAACAATTTGTTGAAGCAGGTGCAGACTACATAGCATTCCATTATGAAGCGACAGATGATCCTGCCAGTCTATGCGAGGAGATCAAATCCCTAAAAGCAAAACCTGTGCTTGCATTGAAAGCAGAAACAGATATTAATAAGAATCTTGAGGGGATATTACCACTTTTTGAATGGGTGCTAAAACTAACTGTGAACCCAGGATACTCAGGGCAGAAAATTAAACCAGAATCCATCGAAAAAATCAAAAAATTAAAAGAAGGGATTAATAAACTTGGACTCCCACTCAAAATAGCCGCTGACGGAAATATCAACGAAAAGACTATTCCAGATGCAGTAAAAGCCGGAAGCAGAATGCTTGTTGGAGGAACTTCTGGTTTATTTCTAAAAACAATTTCTCTTAGAGAAGCAAAAGAAAAAATGCTTGAGAAAGCCTTAAAATATATTAAATAATTTATAATTATCAATTATTAATTGTTTTGCTATTTTTTGTAATTTATAAAATAAAACTCAAATGAATACCATAAACGTTTTATTTATAACCGATAAGTTTATTAAATATGACCTTATGTATGAAAAACTTGAAAAAGCCCTTGATAAACTAAACTACAAGATAATACCGGATGTAATTGCCACATCATGGCCAGATCTTCCATTTGAATACTGCAACTCGATTTCTGAGTATATAAATGTAGATGCTGAGCTCCTTGAGAAGATAGCAGGAAAAGAGATAATACTTACCCATGTAGGCGGAATTAAAAGAACCCATATTGAAAAAGCAGACAAACTAAAAATAATAGGGTGTATCAGGAGTCTTCCTGTCAACGTTGATTTAAAAGCAATAAGGGAAAAAAACATTAAGATAATATATGCCCCCGGAAGAAGCACCGAAGCGGTTGCCGAGTTCACACTCGGATTGATCATTTCCATCAGAAGGAAGATATTCAATGCTCATTTAAAGCTTAAGAAGGGCATATGGGATAACTCCTTCTTTCACTATGATTCAGCAGCTCCACCTTTTAAGGATACAGTGATTGGTATAATTGGCTTTGGTTACATAGGTAAAAAAGTTTGTAAATTATTAAAACCGTTCAACTGTAAGATTCTCGTTTTCGATCCATTTGTAGATAATAGAGTGATAATAAATAACGGTGCTACACCAGTAAATGATCTGAAGGAATTGCTATCACTGAGCGATATTATAACAATTCATGCCAGACCTCCCGATCTCTGCACTAAAATTATAGGAGAACAAGAGATTGATTTGATGAAAAGTTCAGCATATCTGATAAACACTTCAAGAGGATACCTTGTAGATTATGAGGCCCTTTATAAAGCTCTCAAAAAAGGTAAAATCTCAGGAGCAGCGATCGACACATATGATGTTGAGCCAATTAATATCAAGAACCCCCTATTATCTCTTGAAAATGTAATTATCACTCCGCATATAGCAGGTGCAACAAAAAATACAGCCGAAGCTGGACTGGAGAAAGTCTGTGAAGGAATTGGACAGGTACTTACCATCGAAAATACCGGTAATCTCTGCGGCAAAATATAAAAAACTTTAAAAACTATCCAAAAAATTTATTGACAAAAACAATATAATGTTTATAATGTTATTGTTCATGTTTAGCACATATGTTCATTTTAACTTTATCAACTCAATCACATCATATTCCCAAGCCTAAAGAAAATTAAAAGGGGGTGATAAGAAGAAAATCTAATAACTACACCAATGGTTAAAACCAAAAGCTAAAGGAGGCTTTTATAAAATGAAAAAAGAAGAAGGAAAAAAACTCACTAGGAGGGATTTTCTCCGCAAGAGCATGATGGCGGGTGCGGGGGCAATTTTAGCAACAAGTCTACCTAAAGTTGTTTTTGCCTCAAAAGAAAAGGGTGGAGGAGGAGCCGAAAAAGCTGCCCCACCACCAGAAAAAGTAACACTGGATATCATGTCACCGGTTGCAGAGTATGAAGGACCCTACAGAGAAATCTGGAATGTTTACGAAGCTGAAAATCCAAATGTTAAGATCAATCTTTTCTCGATTAATGAAGATACCGCAGCAGCTCATGAAGCAAAAGTAGCCGCAGGCTACCTGCCAGCATTCGAAAATACACAGGAAATGCAGATATTCTTCAATAAAGACAACTACCAGATGGCTGTTGACCTGAGTTCCTTCCCATTTAAATGGTGGGATAGGTGGAAATTCGACGTAAAGCATGCCTGGCCAAACCTGCATAAGCTTCCCGGTCCCAGATCCCTCGATATTTTTCAGGGTTTTGTCTTTACCTGGCAGTACAACGGAGATCTAATGGACAAGGCAAAACTTGATCCCTACAGAGATGTAAAAATTGAGACTTGGGAAGATCTAAAAGAATGGCTTGACGAAGGATCCAAATGGGCAAAGGCTACACCAGGAGTTGATTATTTCTGGGATCAGGGGTGGCATAACTGGGTCTTTGGAGTATGTTATTCAGACCTGATACCTTTGGCATTCAAGGATGGAAACAGACAGGCCCAGCGAGACTGCTGGCTTGGTAAAAAGAGGTTCGATGCCGAGGATTCACCCTATCGTCATTTCCTTGAGTTCTACAAAGAGGCAAATGACAGAGGATGGATACCTCCAAGTATGTGGACACGTATATGGGAAGGTGATATGGAAGCTGGATACATTGGTGGCAGATCGGTGATGATGTTACACGGTCCGTGGGTATGGGACAAGGCTCTTGCTGCCGGAGCAACATTTGAGCAGAGGGGTTACCCAGCAACACCGCCTGCAAAAGGTAACGACCAGTGGCTGCAGGGAGCATTACCCCCAAATATCGATAATCAATATTTTATACGTTCAGGCAACGAAAAGACCTCATACTGGCCAATTACCCAGCATGCATGGAACTGGTTCTTCAGTCCAAAGGTTGTCGCTATGAGAGCGCAGGCAGAAGGTCGTGTTCCGCTGTACAAACTTGATGAACCTCTTGAACTGAAAGGACCTCAATTCCAGGCAATTGTAAAGCACATTGAAAATCCGAATGGAAACTTCCCGCAGGTAAAATGGGAACAATCTATGAGTGGAGTGCAGGCTGCAAGCCCATATATGAAAAAAGGAGCAAAGGGAACATGGGATTGGCAGACAAATGGGAATAACGTACTTTTCAGAGATCTGCTAACTGGTAAAATAAGTGTAAAGGAAGCGCTTGGTATAATCCAGAAAAACTGGGAAGAGAGCTATGATATTCCGGCGGATGTGTAACAACAAGTGAAAAAATCTATCCAAACATTAGAGTTAAGTGTAAAATAAAAGGTGATCCGGTCGTCATATCGACTACCGGATCACTTATATTATAACGAAGGTCGAGTTTTCTGAAAAATACAAATCCTAATGCAATATAAAACTAAAAACATTGCAGTGTCGGCGAACTTTGGACAATTTATATCAACAGGTGGCGATTTTTTATCCAGCGTCGATAATTTGCGTTTCATGATGAAACTCAAAGTTCGCCCTATTTTTTATGCGGAGATATTTCTATGAGGAAAGATCTAATGAAGAACAGAAACCACCACAAAAGCAAACAATACAAACGAAGAATACTCACAGATTGGCTTTTTATTTCACCACAGCTAATTCTATTTGTTGCTTTAACTATTGTCCCATTTATTATATCTATACCTATTCTCTTCACAGATATGGCAAGGTATGATGATCCGCAGGTAAATTGGATTGGTTTTAAAAACTTTACTGCTCTGTTTAAGGATGCAAGTGTACAGAACGACTATCTTCCGGCCTTAAAAAGAACCCTGGTGTTTGTATTCCTGAATTATACCACTGTCTATATATTTGGATTGAGTTTAGCATTACTGATGTATGAAGTTGGTTTTCGTGGTGGTTTTTTTACCATTATCTACCTTCCATTAATGATCTCCGGGCTTGGGATAGGCTACACAGCTGTAATGCTATTCTCACGGACCAGTGGGACTGCAAACCTTTTATTGCTAAAATTGGGAATACTGAAAAAGCCCATTGATATTTATTCACCAGGTGGAACCATGTTTATTCTTCCACTGCTTGTAGGCTGGCGATATGCCGGATATAATATGGCAATCTTTCTTTCAGGACTACTCGGAATACCCCAGGAAACAATTGAAGCATCCATTGTAGACGGAACCACCTACTGGTCACGTTTATGGAAAGTCTATTTTCCGCAAATGCTACCATCTTTTTTAATAGCTACTACCATGTGCCTGATCGGTTCTTTTTCGGTTTTCGACGAACTTGTGGCAATGGGAGCACTGTATTACAACCCTGAGGCCAAACTACTCAGTGTTTTATTTTTCATGTATGGCTTTCAGGTTGAAAGGCTGGCACAGGGTATGACACTTGCAGTCGAAACTTTTTTACCTCTCGTTTTTATAGGTATAGCATTACAACGTTTACAAAGAAAACTAGCGTACACTCAATAAGAGGGGTTCAAATGACAAAGGAAAAAAATGGCACAAAAAAAACCCGTGTATCATGGACCACGGTCAGATTTACTGCTACCAAAAAGAAAAGACGATTTATTGTAATATTTGCATTTGTAGTTATGTCCATATACAGTATAGTTACCCTTTTTCCAATTTACGCATTAATAATTCGTAGCTTCGTACCCACTAAAGAAGCAACAACTTTACATTTGTGGATACCTGAAGCCCAGGAAGTTGACATGAATCAACAGGTTGGAAATCTGGCCGTATTCTACGATCTTGACCTGAGAGACTTCAAAAAGGCAATGGGAATACCCCAAACAGAGTTTATAATGGCTCGTACCACACTGAAAGAAATAAGTCAAAAATACAAAATACCTGAAGAAAAAATAAAAGACTACTTCAAAAACTTTTACATACTCAATGGATGGATTACACTCCTGTTCAAAACAGACTTTTTCAAGGCATTGCTCAGAACTTTCCTCGTTACTGCCATAAGTTGTATAGGTATAACTGTTCTATCTATATTCACAGGATATGGACTTGCCGGGCTAAGACGACGGGATCAAATGTTCGTTTATAACATATACCTACTTCAAATGGTAATTCCAGCAATGCTTATTCTTCTGCCACAGTACCAGTTAGTTCAATGGGTTGCAAGATTAATCCCAGGATATGGAAATCCGGGACTAACCAGAGCAACCACGCAGCTACTAACAATCATCTTGATAAATATCAAAGGTACAGCTCTATCTACAATGATCTTCACATCCTTTATAAGCTCGATTCCAAAAGACCTTGAAGACGCAGCTTTTATCG
>CAZFGQ010000061.1:0-16515 GCA_964518675.1 uncultured Spirochaetota bacterium | reverse complement strand
GGGATACTATATCTGGTTTTCTGTTTCATTTATTAAAGTTCCTTTTTGATCCATACGATTTAGTAGATTTATTATTAAAAGTATTCAGGATTTCCAATATAAGTCTTTTATAAAGCACTCCAAATGGTCAATTTTAAACGTTTCTTATTTTTCTAACCCTGATTGGCTTTTAGTTGTCTTTTAATATATATATTAAAGTTTTAAAAACGATTGTCTATTCTTCTCCAATGGTTGCTTTTATTACTGCAAATCCTTCATTTTCGATTGCTGATGCAACCTTTTCCTGAAGCTCTTTTCCAGGTGTGAGGGCCACCATATATCCACCCATTCCGCCTCCAGTTAGCTTTGCTCCAAGTGCACCGTTTTTTATAGAAAGATCGCAGAGGTATATAAGTTTTTCGTGAGAAAGCCCCATTTCTATCAGGATTCTATGATTTTCCGTCATGATTTTTCCAACCTTTTCCAGATCATATACCAGCAGAGCGTCTTTAACTTCAAGAACCTGCCGGGTAATTAGATCCATTTTTCTCCTGAAATCCTCTGGATTGTTTTTTTTGTTATTCTCAACAAGTTCATCGAGTTTCCTGGTATCTGCCGAGACACCACTATTACCCAGAACAACCTCAACTGGTTTTTTCACCTTTATTTTTTCCACTATTTTTTTCTCTATTTTACCCTCCTCTAATTGATAAAGCATGAGACCACCATAACATGATGCTGTATTGTCCACACCTGAGGGTATTCCGTGGTATGCAAATTCCCCTTCCCACGCTACCTGGTTTATTTCATCGATTGATAGACCCAGTCTAAACTCGTCGTTTAACGCTCTTGCCAGTGCAACACAACTTGCCGCACTTGCACCAACGCCACTTCCCGCAAGAAGATTTCCACCAAATGTTATTCTGATGGGATTTTTTTCAACGTCAATTTTCATAACCTTCAATATTCTGTTGATCGATTCGATCTGAAGTTTTTCTTTACTTTTTTTGTAACCTGGAACCTCTATCCTATTATCTTCCAGTACCCAGCCTTTGCCTTCTGGAAGCCTTTCCACTATTGCTTCTGTATAATACGGAATTGAGGAGACAATAGCTGGAACCCCTTCCAGAACAAATTGATCTCCTATAAGGATTGTTTTACCGTATCCGGTTCCTCTGCCCATTCTTTTTTCCTCCTGATTTCAAATATGACTATTATGCTAAGATTCTTTGAGAATTTTTTCCATCTCATCTATTAATAAGCTCTCTTTCCCTATGGAAATTGTTGTAGCTGCTGTCAGACTATGGCAGGCATCGGAGAATCCTCCAAGTCTTTTTGTTGCTTCGGGAAGCAGTACATCCAGACCAATCTTTTTCTTTTCCCTTATAGCATTCTCCATAGCGATCGGCACTCTCATGGAGATTTTAACCTGATTTATTTCTATCTTTCCAAAACCTGGAACTTCGTTTGGAATTAACTGAAATCCGGCTATGTATTTTTCTGGATTGATAAAATCCAATTTTTTTATTGTGTCACAGAATACTCCTATCATTTTAACTCCCATCGGTGAAAACCTGTTTTGTACGTGAAACCACTGGATGTTGGGTGTTTGTACAAGTGCTCCATTCTTTAGTCTTTCAATTTCTTTTGCGAAGATGTCATCTTTTACCTTTTTCAGCCTTTCCACCATTTTATCTGAATTTTCTGTGAAACCGTTAAGACATACGTCTATTCCTACCAAAGGACCATTCTGGTAAAATCCAACACCTCCAAGTGTATCGAGATATTCCATAAACCAATAACCACTTACTTCGCCCTTTTCAGTAATAAAGATATACCTGTGTCCTCCTTTTTTATTAGGATCAATCCTGACCTTTCCCTGTTTAATAGCTTCTTCAGTTACATTCAGGTTTTCTCCAACGAGTTCACCATTTACGAAAAACTCATCACCCACGGCCCCCAGGGAGCCTATCCAGGCCAGCTCTCTGTTGTTGGTATTGAGAAGAGTGGCAAAGAGATAACATGTGGCTGAGGCGGATATGTCTCTATCGCCTTTCAAGCCAAAGAGGTCTGGATCACAATTGATTACCAGTTCTGAAGTGGAGGGCTCGGCGACATGGTGATCTAAAATTACCACGAGGTTTTTATTGTTGTTTAGATCTGAAATAATCGGGGCAATTCGTCCGGCGAAATCTGCAAAGATTATGATTTGCCCTGTCATTTCAAAGATGCGTTCCAGTACAGCCGGATATGGTTTTTCGAGTGATATCGTTTTTATGGTATATCCTTCTCTTTCAAGGGCTTTTTTGAGAATAGCTGCTGATGTAAGGCCATCGGTATCATTGTGGTGAAAGAGATTTATAAGATTTGAAGGCCAGTTTATTATTGCATCTATTGCCCCAGTCATTCTTTCTTTCAATTCATTATCCATGTTTCTATTTACCTTTTGTTAGTTAATATGTTTCTTCTTTCTTTCCAGTTCTGCTTGAAAAGAAACCAGCAAGAACTGTGAGTACCACGAGTATAGTAGAGATTGCGTTTATTTTAGGGGATAACCCAAACCGTAGCATCGAGTATATCTGGATGGGCAATGTTCTCTCATTACCCACCAGAAACAGAGTAGTGTTGAAATTATCGAATGATAGGAGAAAAGAAAGTGAAGCAGCAGAGACTATTGCGGGCTTCAAGTATGGGATTGTTATTTTAAGTATGGCCTTTATCTTGCTTGCCCCAAGATCCTGGGCTGCTTCTTCAAGAGACAGATCGAACTTTCTCAATCTTGCCATTATAGTCAGCAAGGCAAAAGATATGATGAATGATGATTGGCCCAAAACTACAGCCTTTAATCCTGGCTTAAAGTGAATTTTATAGAGAAAGATCAGAATAGAAACCCCAAGGATTACACCTGGTGTTATTATGGGTGAAAGTGCGAGGGCGTAAAAACCATTCTGGCCTTTGAATCTGTACCTTACGAGGGCAAATGAAGTGGTGGTTGCCACAGATACACTTATTATTGTAACTCCAATGGCGACAATTATTGAGTTTAATATTGATTCTTTTAGCTGCTTGTCCATAAAAAGCTGTCGGTACCATTCAAGTGTAAACCCCTTCATCGGAAGGGTGGGGGCAGGACTTGTGTTGAAAGAAAGTAGCATCACTATGAGAAGTGGGCCAAGGAGGTATATGAGAAATAATACGAGAAACACTCTGTAAAATATTTTCTCAAACTTGCTTATCTGCATTTCTATTCTTCCTCTATAACGTCGGTCAGTTTTAATCCAGCTATCTTTATAACGAGAAATATAAAGAGTAAAGTTAGTATTAAAAGTGTAAATGCAAGAGCAGAGCCTAATCTCCAGTTCATTGCTTTAAAAAACTTGTTATATATCAACTCTGTAAACCATATCTCCTTCGTTCCTCCAAGAAGGGTAGGTGCGATATAGGTACCAACGGAAAGCATAAAAACCATGATGCTTCCCGACATTATACCGGGAAGACTATAAGGGATCACTATTCTTCTCATCACATTGAATCTGTTTGCCCCCAGATCCTGAGCAGCCTCCATAAGAGAATTGTCCATCCCTTCAAGAGTTGAATATATGGGAAGTATCATGAATAGTAGATAGTTGTAAACCAGACCAACAGTAACTGAAAAATTGTTGTAAAGAAGGGTAATGGGCTCTGTTCTTAGATGTAGCATCATCAGGAATCTGTTAATGACCCCGTGGTCACCCAAAATTATCATCCAGGAGAATGTTCTGATTAACTCCGATACCCAGAAGGGGATAATTACCAGTATAAATATTTTTCTGGCCATATCGGGTTTTGCGACCTTTGCAATATAGAATGCAATTGGAAAACATACGAGAAATGATACAAATGTTATCAAGATAGCCACTCCAAGGGTTTTCAGGAATATCTTTATGTAGAGAAGGTTTGTAAAAAAGTATGCATAGTTCTCCAGGGTAAAACCTTTTTTATGGTAAATGGGACGAAATTTAAATGAATCTATAAACATACTGAATTGAGGAATCACGATAAGCATGAGTATCCATAATAATCCAGGGAGCAATAGAATAAAGAGCGTTAGATTTCTTTTAAACTGGTCTTTATTTCTGATTAATGTCAGGGTACTCATTCTAAAACCCCTGCCTGAATTTTTAGTGGGGGTAACACAATGGCATTCTCATTATCCCATGCAAGCCAGACTTTTGTACCGAGCTTCTGTAGAATCGCCTTTGAAATATTTGGGACTGATACATTTAAGATTAATCCTCGGTCTGTTTCTACCTCGTACCTTGTTATCTGACCTTCAAAAATTACCGATTTTACAGTACCTGAAAAAAGATTAATTTTTGTCTGTGGTTTGTTTTGGTCAGAGTATATATGTATCATTTCAGGTCTGATAAAGAGATTTACAGTGGAACCAGCACTTACCCCTTTTCCTCTTCTGCCAACGAGTTTACACCCATTTACTTCTACAACTACTTCATCTCCGGTGAGTTCTACGGCTTTGCCTTCAATCCTGTTGTTTTCTCCAACGAACTGTGCTACAAAACTATTAGCCGGGCTGTAGTAAAGCTCGTCAGGTGTTCCAATCTGTTGAATTTTACCTTCATTCATTACGGCAATTTTGTTCGACATTACGAGTGCTTCACCCTGATCATGGGTAATATAGATAAAGGTAGTTCCAATCTTCGCCTGTATCTTTTTCAATTCAATTTTCATATGTTCTCTGAGTTTTAGATCAAGTGCTCCCAGTGGTTCGTCAAGGAGAAGTACTGTAGGGTGTAAAACAAGTGCCCTTGCTATTGCAACACGTTGTTTTTCTCCCCCGCTGAGCTGGCCTATCCTTTTGTTTTCGTATCCCTTGAGATTTATAACTTCAAGCATGTTGAGAACAGCTTCGCGAATTTTTTTCCTGGATTCACCTCTCATCTCAAGACCAAAGGCTATGTTTTCATAAACAGTCATCATTGGGAATAAGGCCAGGTTCTGGAATACCATATTTGTTTTTCTTTTGTGAGGAGGTACTCCCTCCATGGGCTCTCCACCGACCCATATTCTACCAGAAGTCGGAACTTCAAAACCGGAAATCATTCTCAGTGTTGTTGTTTTACCACAACCGCTTGGACCCAGTATTGAGAAAAAATCACCTTTATTTACCTCAAATGAAACGTTGTTGACCGCAATTTTGTTTCCAAACTTTTTGACAAGATTTTCTACTTTTACATCTACCTCACTCAATTTTCTCTCCTTCTGCTTGGGTAACTGGGTTTAATATTAAGTCAATGTGCAATAATAAAATAATCTTCTAATTAAAACATTTGAATATTTTTTTGAAATTATTTTGATTCTCAGAGAATGTCCTGTTTTCTCATCAAACTTTTTTGAATTTTACGAAATTTTCTGGGATCGAATAAAAATACTACAGGGGAGAGCTGTCTGGCTCTCCCCTGAGAGATGAGATGTTATTTTGCAGCTTTAAGTTTTTCAATGTATTCAGACATCATATCTGACCACCAGCTGAGTTCTTCGCCGTACCACCAGTAGTGAGCATCGGGTGGATATGATTCTTTCATCAGTTTTGCCTGATCGGCAGGTACATAATCCAGCGCCCCTTTTACTGCCGACATAAATCCGCCGAGTTCGACCATTTTACCTGCATTCTCAGGTTTAAGCATGAAATTAATCCATTTATATGCGTTATCTATATTCTCTGCACCCACCGGCATAGCCACCGTATCAATCCAGGTTAGAGCCCCCTCTTTTGGTGTAATCCATCTAATCGGATAGCCTTCTTTAGCCAGATACCACCCTGTTCCATCCCAGCCCATTCCAACTATGCATCCTCCTGTGGTCATTAATTCGATGTTTTCCTGACGGCTTGTCCAGTACTTCTTAACAAGTGGCTTTTTTTCAATGAGGAAAGCAAGCACTTTGTCAAGTATCGGTCTTGCCGTTTCTTCGTCTTTGTAGATGTCCCTCATTTCATGTCCAAGCCCCAGATAAAGACCTGCTGCAATAAAGCTATGGAGTGTAGCCCTATATGTAATTTTGCCAGCATACTTTTCATCGAACAGTGCACCATATGAATCCACACCCTCGGGGATTGCTTCATAGTTGTACATCACACCGGATGCACCAAAGGTGTAGGGGACTGCATATCTCTTTCCGTTGATAATGCCGCCGAGGCCTTCAGACCCTTTTAGGATTTCAGGGATAATGGCATCAAGATTGATCCTTGATTCATCAAGTGGTTGATAGAGATTGTAATCCATTGCCTGCCTGACCAGTGTTACGCTGGGATATACCAGGTCTGCACCTTTTCCCTGTGAAGCTCTTAGTTTGGCTATGAGCTCACCATTATCCGAGTAGTAAGAGACATTTACTTTAATTCCCGTTTCTTCTTCAAACTTCTTTACCACCTCATCAGGTGCATATCCTTCCCATGTCCAGATATTCAGAACTTTGGAAGGAGCTACCTCTTTCTTTGATGCTCCAAAGGCAAAGATAGCACCTGCAAAGATGAGTAGTAGTACCACTGTGACAGATACTAATCGTTTCATAGTACCCTCCTTGAATAGATTTTTATGTTTTTCCCGCTACGCAGGAAGGTTAAGCTTTGAGTAAGTTTATCCTTAGGCATTAAAGACCTCGATTAGAGATTTACCCTTGCAACAATTACTCTTATGCCTTCCCTTTCAAGATCGTTTTTATAGCCTTCGTCAATTTTATCATCAGTAATCAGAATATCCACCTTATCGAGTGGTGCAGTAATGAAATTTGAGACAACTCCTATTTTGCTGTGATCAGCAACCACGATCACAGGACCCGGTGTTCTTTCTATCATTTGACGGGCTATATCAGCTTCTTCCATAATTGGGGTGGTCAGGCCATATTTAATGCTTATTCCATCAACACCAATTATTGCTTTACTTCCGTATACCTGTTGAAGCGAAAGGGAGGCCAGATTTCCCACCAGGGAGTTTGATTGTCTTCTGTAATAACCTCCTATGAATATTAATTCTATATTGCTATCCGAGGCCTCAAAAAGCGCACTCATGTTACTCGTTATTATCCTTACTTTTCTGGTTTTTAGATATTTAATAACCTCCCGGGTTGTTGATCCACTGTTGATCAATAGAGTGTCACCATCTTCGATGAGTTGTGCTGTGGCTATTCCTATTGCTTCTTTTTCTTTTCTATGGATGCGGGATTTTTGCTCATAGAGGGGCTCAATTCTCATTCTCTGGTTGTAAACAGCACCACCGTGGGTCCTCTCAAGGATATCCTTTCGTTCCAGGATATCAAGATCGCGTCTTATTGTGAGTTCTGAAACGCCAAATAACCTGCTCAGTTCAGCAACTTTTACAACTCCTTTTTGCTGGATGATTTCCTGAATTCTTTTTCTTCTGTCTGCGGGGATTAAGGTTTCTCTCTCTGGCATTATGCTAATCTATATTTTTGTCTTATGATTTATTTTGAAAGTATCCAGAAAATATGCTGAATGAAAAATTGTATACTATGAACGAAAATGAACGTAAAAGAACAATATTCTATTATAATTGAATATTTTTGATTGTCAATAAAAAAATATTCAAAAAATATGAATGTTATCGCTCAATGTGTTTCATTTTATTTTTTTCAATTCGGGAGGGTGCTTTTATTTTTTGAGTGTTTGAGGAGAGAAACTAACAGAATTAGACTTATTACAAGAAGGATGGATGAGAGCCCGAAGGGCACCCTGTATGTTCCCGTGAGGTCTTTGATAAATCCCGAAATAAAATTTGAAATTACCTGGCCGGCTCCGTGAAAGAAAGTGGCTACCCCAAAAACCCTTGCCATATCAGCCTCGGAAACCTCTGAGCTTATCTGGTAGGTAATCACAATTACAAACCCTGCAAATGCAAGTCCAAATAAAAAAGTTGATATGAAGAAAATTGTTATTAATTGTACGGGGATTATCATGGCTATTGAAGAAACAAGAAGGACATTGATGATAATTGCAATTTTAATCTTGTTAAACCTGTCTGCAAAATAGCCCCATAAAAAACCTGAGTAGATGGTGTTAATTCCAAAAAGGGACCACATTGCTCCGGTAATTTTTCTTGAAAACCCCATCTCATCTATGGCATAACTTCCAAAAAATGTGACGTATATTATGTAGGAGAAACCAAGGATGAAGTAAACGGCAACTGTAATTAAAAGATCCCTATTTTTTATGTATGGGTGACCATGGTTATCCGGGTCGGCAGAGAGTTCAGTTTTTTCGAGGGTTTTCCTGTATCCCTTTAACATAATTATTGTTAAGGCAAATGTAAGAAGGTTAATGCCCCCAAGGGTTATCCATGCATATGAATATCCTCTTTCCGGCGAAAGATTCAGTATCAGGGGGATGAAGTATCCACAAAACATGGTTCCCAATCCTGCTCCCCCCATGGAGATCCCGAATACCTTTCCCCTCTCCCTGAATTCGCTGTTCAGGATTCCTATCATCGGGATGTAGCTTCCTGAGGCTCCTGCCCCTATGCCGAAGAAAGAGATAAGAAGCAGGAGGTTGTTTTTAAAGATGCCGAGGCAGAAAAGGGATATTGATCCCAGTAAAACAGATGATTGGATTGTTAGCCCACTTCCAATTCTTGATGCGAGCCTTCCGCTAAGGATTGAATTGGTGAGGTATCCAAATACGATTGCTGCTCCAAATATGCCCATTTGAGTGTTTGATTCTCCAAGAACTCTCATCATATCTGAAAAGATCAAAGTGTAGGAAAACCTCCCAAAAGTCATGGTGGTAAGGTTTATTATAAATGAGATTATGAGTAGGGCGGCTCTTTTTCTATTCACTTTCTGTTTCTTTCTAGCAGGATGATTAAAAATAAAAGTTTATAGAAATGTTTCTTTCTCGTATATCTAAAAATGGGTTACAGACCTTTCCTTTTTCTGCCCTCTGCATCTGCCAATTTTAAAGCCGCAAATACATCCTCTGGTATAATTTTTTTCGGTTCATTATGTATGGTTTCTCCTTCTGCACATGCGGCTTCAGAGACTTTCATCAGTTTTTTATCTGTTGGCTCATCTATTCCTATATCTTTAAATGTCACTGGGAGTCCTACTTCCAGGCAAAAATTATAAACTTCATCTATTATTCTGAATGGTCTATCGGTAAGAAAAAGGGAAGCAAGGGTACCGAAGGCAACCTTTTCTCCATGATATGCATTGTGAGTTTCCTCAAGCACGGTGAGCCCATTGTGTATGGCATGGGCGGCTGCAAGGCCTCCGCTTTCAAACCCAAGTCCGCTCAGCAGTACATTTGCCTCGACTATATGCTCGAGTGCCGGTGTTACCACAGAGTTTTCACATGCAAGCTTTGCAGGGATTCCATATTCAAGCAGTGTATCGTAACATAGCTTTGCCAGTGAATATGCGCTTTGAGTTCCCACATCTCCTGACATATTTGGTGCATGGTTAATCATACAGGATTCTGCTTCGAACCATGTTGCAAGGGCATCTCCCATACCAGATACAAAAAATCTCACAGGAGCCTTTGCAATTACCGTTGTATCAACGAGAACCAGATCTGGATTTCTCAGCAGCCTCATGTATCGCTTGAATGTTCCTTCTTTTGTATATACAACTGCTATTGCACTGCAGGGTGCATCGGTTGATGCGATTGTGGGGATTATTCCCACCGGCAATTCCATTATATGGGCTACAGCTTTGGCCGTGTCGAGGGTTTTTCCTCCTCCTGCCCCTACAATCATTTCACATCCAGATTTATTCGCGATATCTACAAGCCTCTCTATCTCTTCATCACAACATTCTCCACCGAATAGTTCTGTCTCGATCTCAATTGATTTCTCAATTACATCTCTATACTCCTTTAGGATGTTTCTATAAAAGAAACCACCGCAGATAAAAAAGGCTTTCTTGCCGAATCTTTTTACTTCTTCTCCTAATCTTTTCAGTGCTGATGGACTCTGGACATATCTTCCTGGGAAAATCATCGTGCCCATGATTATCCTCCTTTGGATTATTTTTAACTGTTTTTAGGTCCTAATATTTCCCCTGGGGTTCATCTGGACTAATTTAACAGAGGGCAATTGAAAATTCAAATGGTACCTGGCTCAACCCTGAGAAATATAGATGCTATCGCAGCCGAAAGCGGAAAAATCGTCATGAATACTAATCCAGATGGAAATCCTTCAATCAGTTTAAAGACATGTTTTGTGCCATTACAAACTACCGGGCCAAAACTGGCCGTGGCCCAGGCAAAACCCATAAGCAATCCGCTTACCGTACTGCTCATTTCGGGAAATAATTTTTGGCCCAGTACGATGTTTGTCCCGTAGCCGCAGTGAATTATAAACCCGGCAAGTGAAAGCATTAGTAAGGCGGGAAAGGTGCTTCCATTCTCACCGAACAGTATAAAAAGTATAAAAAAAGGTAGAAATAGGGTTAGTGAATATATAATGAGGCTTCTCGGTTTTATCAGATGTGAGAGATTTCCAGCAAGAAGTATTCCCAAGGCACCTGATAGCATGAAAGCGGTACTGGCAACGCTGTAGATAATCCTTGGGAAACCCCAATCATGCATTGTCTTAGCTGCAAAGAGATTTACCGATGATACAAATGCAGTTCTTGCTACCATAATGTAAAAGAGGATCAATACCGACCAGAGATGGTTTTTGAACAACTCTTTCAGAGTATTAAGGTTTGGTTTTTCCCCATGCCCCATGATTCTGACATCGCTGAAGATGATGTAATATACAGCCAGTCCAACTGCTGGTAGCATTAGTATAGGAGAACTTTTCAATCCGAGTTTTCCCGTTACTGCTGAGAATATGGGCTGGGATAGAGCATATCCAAATGTTCCAATGGTAATGAAGAACGCGAAGCTGGCATCTATATTTTTTGACTTCTCGCCAGAGGCTCCTGCTCCCGCTGGGTGAAAGATTGCAGAACCTATATTCCCCAGTAGAACTAGTGAGAGCAAGATACCGTAATTTTTTGTGAGCCCAATGAGTGACATTGAAAGTGGAGTAAGTACAAGCCCCATGGCAAGTGGAATCTTTCCCCTTACTTTATCGGTAAAATATCCCGTAAATGGCTGGAGAATATTTCCAGCAAATGTGGATATCATGGCAATGACTGCGGCTTTGGATGGGGCAAGCGATGCAAGCACCAGGTATATGGCAAAATATCCCATGCAGGAGTCTATGAAGAAATGCATCATGCTCAAAAGAACAATTCTTCCCCTCTGTGTTAATTTTCGCGCCAAGTTTCCACTCCCTCATTATTTTGGATTTGATCACTGATCTAGTTTTGGATAGTTTAATCTATCAGAATTTAGTGTTCTTTCTGCAGAATTATCATTTGTCGAATTATTAAGGCCGTCGAATTATTAAGGCGAACTTCGAGATTTTATCATGAAACACAAATTATTGATACTAGCTAAAGAAATCAAAGGATATTGTTAATAAATTTTTCGAATTTCGCCGTCACTGCAACATTTTTAGTTTTATCCTGCATCAGGATTTCTATTTTTCAGAAAGCTCGACATTCGTCCTCTTCTTCATCAGATATTATGATAGAAGTCTCACCCGGGAGAGGTTCACACACAGAGAATTATTCGGTTATTAAAATCTGCATTCTCATCAACTCTGAGACTTCGCTTTTTTCAGTTCTTTAACCAGCTCGTCGATCTTCTTCTCGAGCTCCTCTATTTTTTTCTTACTTGGATTAATGGTGTCTGTTACTTTTTCCGTGAACTCTTTTCCCAGCTTTTCGATTGTTTCAAATGCTTTTTTTACAAACGGTTCCCGATCTTTCTCCTCGAGCTCTCCCTTTTTCTTAAGCTCGTTAAATACCTTTTCTACCTGTTCTTTTGTTACCCTTGTAAGTCCAAGACCTATGTGAAAAATGTCCTCCAGGATCTTTTTCATATCTAAACCTCCTTGGTTTTTGTGTCTAATAATAAAATACATATATTAATGCTATTTTGCTAACAATAAATAAATCGCTCTTTTTATTTAAAGCGAACTTCTAGTTTTTATACATAATTTTTATACCGGGTTTTTATAATTTTATGTAGTGGGGGTACAAATTATTTATGAAATATAAGGAACTCCAGAAATATTGATCTTAAATTGATCGGGCTTAACCATATAGCGGGATTTTAAACTCTATTTTTCAGAACTTTCGATATTTGTTCTATTTATTTATGTAGATTAGAAATGGGAAATGAATAATAGAACAATTATTAAAGGTGCTGTCAGTCTATTTTCTCAATATTTTCTGCCACCATATCGCCAATTTCCTGGGTGGTGTAGCCCATTTTACCTGCGGACATGCTCTTCAGTTTTCCAACTGTTTTGATAATTGCATTTTCAACGCTCCTGGCGGCATTTTCTTCACCGAGAACCTCAAGCATCATCTGCACGGCTGCTATTGCAGCAATTGGATTAATCATGTTTTTCCCTGTATATTTGGGAGCTGAGCCTCCTATCGGTTCAAACATTGATACTCCTTCAGGATTGATATTTGCGCCTGCGGCTACTCCCATACCGCCCTGAATTATTGCACCTAGATCTGTAATGATATCACCGAACATGTTTGTTGTTACAATAACGTCAAACCACTCGGGATTTTTTACCATCCACATTGTTGTAGCATCTACATGGGCGTAGTCTGCTGTAATATCTGGATATTCCTCCGCCACCTCTTTGAAAACTCTATCCCACAGATCATGGGCATAGGTAAGTACATTTGTTTTGGCGCATAGAGTTAGTTTCTTTTTTTTGTTTCTCTTTCTCGTGTATTCAAAGGCATATCTTATGCATCTTTCGACACCTCTCCTCGTGTTAACGAGTTCCTGGATTGCTACCTCATCCGGTGTTCCCTTTTTGAGGAAACCACCCGCTCCAATATACAATCCTTCTGTATTTTCGCGTACCACAACAAAATCAATGTCCTCAGGTTTCTTGCCTGCCAGAGGAGTTTCCACACCCGGGTAAAGTTTGACAGGCCTCAGGTTTATATACTGATCAAGGGAAAACCTCAGTTTTAGAAGGATGCCTTTTTCGAGGATTCCGGGTTTTACATCTGGATGCCCAATAGCTCCCAGGTAAATAGCATCGAATGTTTTCAAAACTTCTATATCTTCATCGGGGATGCATTCTCCTGTTTTAAGGTAACGATCCCCACCGTAGTCAAACTCCTTGAACTCGAAAGCCATGCCGTAGATTTCACTTATCCTCTTGAGAATTTTAAGACCTTCTCTTACAACCTCGGGGCCAGTCCCGTCGCCCGGAATTACAGCAATTCTGTATTTCACGCCTTCCCCCCTGTTTTAATAAAGTTCTCTCAAAGCAATTTTTCTCTGGTATAGTTTATAAGCCCTCCTGCATTTATTATATCCTGCATAAACTCTGGAAAAGGAGTGGCTTTATAACTTTTACCTGTGGTTTTATTGGAGATTATCCCTCTAACAAGATCAATTTTTAGTTCATCACTATCGTTTATTTCCTGAGAAGCTTCCTTTGATTCGAGAATTGGCAGTCCAATATTTATTGCATTTCTGTAAAATATTCTTGCAAATGAAGACGCAATTACACATGAAATTCCTGCTGCTTTTATCGCAATTGGAGCATGTTCGCGGGAAGACCCACATCCAAAATTTTCTCCTGCAACTATAAAATCACCCTTTTTTACCTTTTTCACAAAATCTTTGTCAATATCTTCCATACAGTGTTTTGCAAGCTCTTCTGGATCAGGGGTTGTCAGATACCTTGCAGGTATAATTACATCTGTATCCACATTATCGCCATATTTATGCGCTTGTCCCTCAAAAATTAGTCTGTTGTCTTCTGTCATATATCGCTCCTTGTCTCTTCTTAATCGATAATTGTTTTAACTTTTTACGATCTCGTAGGGCGAGGTTATCCTTCCCGTTATAGCAGAAGCTGCAGCCACAGCAGGTGATGCAAGATATACCTCGCTTTCCTTGTGTCCCATCCTCCCAACAAAGTTTCTATTGGTTGTAGAAATGGCTCTCTCACCTTTTGCAAGGATTCCAAGGTGTCCACCAAGACACGGACCGCAGGTGGGTGGAGCAACGGCACAACCAGCTTCAATAAATGTTTCTATAATACCCTCGCGCAGAGCATCAAGATAAACTTTCTGGGTTGCAGGGAAAATGAGTGCCCTTACTCCCTTTTTAACTTTTCTCCCTCTAAATATTTCTGCCGCTATTCTGAGATCTGATATTCTTCCATTGGTACAACTTCCTATAACAACCTGGTCTATCTCGATATCATCAAGTTCTGATACAGGTTTCGTATTTTCCGGGAGGTGTGGAAGTGCAACCTGCGGTTCTATTTTGTCAAGTTCATACTCAAGTGTTTTTAAATATGAAGCATCTGGGTCGCTCTGATAAATTGTGTAGTTGTCCTTTCGTTTTCCAGATTTCATTGCATCTTTAACGTATTCAATAGTTTTGTCGTCTGGAGGGAAAATACCATTTTTAGCACCTGCTTCTATAGCCATGTTGGCAATGGTGAATCTGTCATCCATAGATAGTGCTGAAACTCCATCACCGGTGTATTCCATGGCCATGTAGAGTGCCCCATCAACTCCTATGTCTCCTATGATTTTCAGGATTATATCCTTGCCCGTTACCCACTTTTTAAGTTTTCCATGAAGAATGATCCTGATGGTTTCCGGTACTTTAAACCAGGCTTTTCCAGTTGCCATTGCACAGGCGAAATCTGTACTTCCAACACCTGTGGAAAATGCCCCCAGTGCGCCGTAGGTACATGTGTGGGAATCCGCGCCAATTACAAGATCTCCAGGTAGTACCAGGCCCTGTTCCGGAAGAAGTGCATGTTCTATTCCCACTTCACCCACTTCATAATAATGGGTGATATTCATTTTCCTGGCAAAGTTCCTTACCATTTGAACCTGCATGGCTGATTGGATATCTTTATTGGGAGTAAAATGATCTGGGATCAGGGCAATTCTATCCTTATCCCATACCTTACTCACACCCAGTTTCTCAAACTCTTTGATACCAATTGGGGCTGTTATATCATTTGCCAGAATGAAGTCGCAGCTGGCCATTATTAGCTCGCCTGGTTTAACCTCATCTTTACCGCAATGAGCTGCCAGGATTTTCTCTGTTATTGTCATTCCCATCTTATTCTTTCCCCCTGTTTGATAAGCTGTATCGATGCAAGGATTTGGATAATGTTTACAGTTCAGAATGAGCTGAACAATGATAGAAATATATTATAAATTAATTTAATACGTCTATATATAAAAATTGAAAAAAATAGAGTCCCCGTAGGTGCGGTAGTTTTTTGCTGGAGTAGCGATTGTTATAAATATTTTTCGAATTGTAAGACTCATTGATCAGCACTCGGGTATACAGATAACAGTATCTTTCCGGTCAGGGGAATAATTTTTGAAGCTTAAAATTATTGACAATTATGCCAGAAATATTAAACTATATGCAGTTTAACAAGGAGGGGAGATATGAAAAAACTCGTTATATTACTTATAATTACATCAATGATCGTTGCATTGGTCTCTTCAACAATATTTGCCCAGGAAAAGAGGATTTATAATGATGGAGTCGTTGATTATGTTCCGGTTGGTACGGCTTTCAGTATTACTGCAGAAGATTTAGAGTCAGGCATAAAAGAGATTCAGGTAAGTGTGGATGGGAGTCCATTCCAGACTTATACAGAGCCGATTATTCTTATTGAAGAGGGCAGACATATTATCGTTTACAGGGCGATAGATATTACTGGCAATGTGAGCAGAGAGAGTATATATACGGTGGTTGTGGATGGTACTCCTCCTGATGGCCTTGTGAGTGTTATTGGTCCCAAATACATTTCTGAGAAGGGTATCTATATAACAAGTGAGAGTATGATCGTACTATGGGCAGAAGATGCCCTTTCCGGTGTTCAGAGTATCTATTTTAAACTTGATGAAAATCCATATATTGCCTATACAGAACCAATAAAAATAGAAGAAGAGGGTCTTCACAGAGCCGAGGCTTATGCGGTTGATAATGTGGGAAACAGAACTCCGACTTTTGTCGTTGAAGGCTATGTGGATAATTCGCCGCCTCTTGTAGCGATTCTTCCAAAAGAAGATCTCATTTCTGCCAATGGAAAGTACTACACAAATCGAGATAACGAGTATTTTGTGAGGGCAACTGATCGTTATTCTGGTGTTAAAGCAATATACATATCAATTGATGATAGCCCATATGCACTGTATTCCGGACCTTTCAGAATACAGTCTCAGGGTTTACATAAAATTACGGCCAAGGCAGTTGATAATATCGGTAATGAGTCAAGTCCCGTTTCTCTCAGCTTCTTTGTCGATGTAACGCCGCCTGTGCCTGAGATAGGTGCTACTGTGGAATGAGATTATGTAATGTATAAATATTACAGGGAGTGTCTGGTTTAATTTTGACTTGACATTTTTTGTATAACTTGATACGGTTACCTCTATAAAAATCTA
>CAZFGQ010000060.1:0-16937 GCA_964518675.1 uncultured Spirochaetota bacterium | reverse complement strand
AAAGGAGAAATAAGATGAAAAAAATATATATTATTATAGTTACCCTGCTTTTATTGGCTTCACCGCTCATACTGCAGGCAAAGGATGTGTCTCCGCCGTACAGGCTTACACTGGGAGCCCGGGGAGGATACACGATACCCCTTGGAAGCCAGAAAGACATCCTGAACAACGGGATAAATGCCAGTATTTTTTTCAACTACAACCCGAAGATAATCAATAATTTCCTGATACAGCCAGAGTTTTCATACTCGGGGTTCAGGCTAACAGCAAACAAGGATGTTCTATCCTCATTCTTCGGGTTCGGGGTAAATGCATCGTACAACATCCCCATTATGAAATTCCTCGAGATAAATACCATCGGGGGTGGGGGATACTACATGAACAGGCTTGTTGAGAATAACCAGGAGATAGGAAAATCCTACAATCCCTATGTGAAGGGGGCGCTTGGCATAGACATCAACATAACCTACAACTTCAACATGAATGTTTCTGCAAACTACGTTAACTATCTCGCTGTGGACAGCCCGACGACCGCACTCTCGTTTACAGGAGCCATTAACTACAGATTCGGGAAGAATCCTGCCGAACTGGGTTACGATCGGAGTATCGAAATCGATGAGGTTGAGATAAAGCCACTGTTCTCGGCTCTGTATAAATACTATGAAACAACACCTGCGGGTACAATCAGGATCTCAAACATCTCAAAGAACAAAGAGGTTACCAAGCTTAAGGCCTCTGTGATGGTAAAAGATTTTATGGATTACCCGACCGCGAGCGAGGTAGTAGAATCGCTCAAGCCTGGCGAATCGGTAACCATAGAACTTCACATGCTGTTCAGCAACAAGGTGCTTTCGGTAACGGAGGATACACCCCTGTCGGCAAATGTAAAAGTAGACTATGTGGTATCTGACCGGGAGTTTTCTAAGGAGAGCAACGTTACTTTTCAGCTTTACAACCGCAACGCCCTTACATGGGACGACGACAGGAAGCTTGCATCTTTTATCACTCCGAAGGATCCGCCCGTAAAGGTTTTTGCCAGAACTGTGATACAGCAGTACCAGAACGAGCGTATAAATGTTTTGAACCAGAATCTCCAGGCTGCTATAGAGATTTTCGATGCACTGGGTGCCTATGGAATGACCTATGTGATTGATCCAAAAACCCCTTTTACCGAGCTGTCCGCCACGAAGGATGCTGTGGACTATGTCCAGTATCCAAGGGAAACCCTCCGGTTCAAAACTGGAGACTGTGATGATCTCACAGCCCTCTACTGCTCGCTTCTTGAGAATATCGGAATATCCACTGCTCTTATTACAATACCAGGTCATATCTTTATGATGTTTGATACGGGGGTATCAAAGTACGATTATAGAGAAGTTACTGAAGACAGGGGAATGATCATCGAAAAGAACGATACCGTGTGGATTCCCGTTGAGATAACCATGCCAGGTGAGCCGTTTATAAGGGCATGGCAGGAGGCTGCAAAAGAATACAATAGTGCGGTTAAAAAAGGCGATAAGATAGGGATATATCCCGCTGCGGAGGCCTGGGGCCTCTATGTTCCTGTAACGCTTGAGGAGTTCGGATGGGAGCCTGAGGTCCCAGGTAAAACGGTAATAGCATCACTATATGACAGGGATATTGAATACCTTGTGGGAAGGGAGATGAACCAGAAGATCGCAGAGGTGAAAAAGGAGCTTGAGAAAAACCCGAATAATCCAAAACTTTACAATAGGCTTGGGATTATCTATGCTCGGTACGGAGAGTACGACAGGGCTATTGAGAATCTTTCAAGAGCTGTAGAGATGAATAACAGGTATGTAGCGGCCTATAACAACCTGGGAAATGTATACTATCTTCTAACCGAGTACGAAAGGGCTTTGGAAAAATATAGTAATGCATTAAAATACAATAAAAATCCACTTATTATGATTAATATTGCTAAAACCTACTACAAACTTGGGGATTTTAACAAGGCCACTGAGTATTACAACAGTGCATGTAGAAAGAATAAAAGATATGAAAAAAAGTATGCATACCTGGGCCAGGCCGCAGCCACAGGTGAGGTAAGGGCCTCGGAGGCGGCAAAAATCGATGTAGCTGTGGAGTGGGACTATGAATAAATTAAAAATATTTTTTCTGGTACTTATTTTCAGCTTTATTTCTATGATTGCATTATCAGAGATTTCAATTGTTTATGTCTCCGGACCATGCAAGATAGATCTAAATGGGGATGAGAACTGGACACCTGCTGAGCTTCATATGCAGCTTAATGAACACTCGGTTATAAAAACTGGGGAAGGTGGAGCAATCGAACTTGATATAGAGGGGCACTCGATTGCCATTGGTGAAAATACAACGGTCAGTCTGAATTATATAATGGCAAATGTTAATAAGCGTAAAAAAGTTGGTTGGTTTAAGAGTTTCGCAGGATTATTCAGCAGGGAAAAAAGCGAGGGAAGCACTGCACTCCTCGGTGTGAGGGGAGCAAAGGCAGAAGGAGAAGAAGAGGAGGTTGATTGGCTGGCAGATGAATCTGAGCTTGAATCCACAGATCGCCTGGAAGACGCAATATCCCTATACAATGAGGAGCGGTATGCGGAGGCGATTAATATATTTGAGGACCTTTATAAAAGCGAGTCATCTGGGGATAAGAAAGCTGAAATAGCATTCTATCTTGGCTCATGTTATTTCGATGGCCTTCAGTATGACAGGGCATCGAAATATCTCGAAATTGCTGCCAAAGATGAGACGAGTCAGTATTACGAAGAAGCTCTTTTAAAGTATGGTTTTTCCGAGTACTTTCAGGGGAATTACAGAAATGCAATTAAAAGTTTTACCAGATACAGCAATGAGTTTGGAGATAGAGAAATTGTTCCCTATATTCAGCTTATGATTGGCAAGTCTTATAAAGAACTTGGAGAAGAGGATACCGCAAGAAGATATCTTAGGAAAGTCATGGAGCAATACAGGGAAAGTGATGCTTCAAAAGAGGCTGCCAAAGAACTTAGTGAGTGAAAAAATATACAACTAATTAAAGTAAATTTGACATATTAAATCATTATGATAAAATAACTATGATAATATCTTTTTTAACGTAAAATTTATTCCGATTCAGGGATCGGTGAAGGATGTTACAGTATCTCCTGGATCGAATAAAGATAAAAAATACCCAGTTTGTTTATTGCTTTTGTTCATACTCCTTCCCTTTAATACCCATTCCCAGGAAAAGCCGGTAAATAGAGAGAAGCTCGACTACAATGTATACTATCGATTTCCCCTATCTGTCGGTTTTGAATATCAGAGCTTATTTCCATTCAGAGATTACGGCGGTGTATTTAACATATATGATCTGTCTTTGAAAATCGGGGTTCCTCTTCCAAGGTTGCCTGTTTTTCAACCTTTGTTAAAAGGCGGTATAACCGGGTACGATTCTCAGAATCCAGATGACCCCGAAAAATGGGATCATCGCCATTATTATGGGGCAATTGGATTCGGGTACTCCAACAGATTTTCAAAAAACTTTGAGGTTGGAATTGATCTGCTTGGTGGCTTTTCTGAAGCAGTGTTTCCCAACCTTTTGCCTGATCAGGGTCCTGTGGGTTCACAGAATATTATTGCTGAAGTTGGAATGCGGGTCGGGCTAAATCCCTCGTATAATTTTAATATATCCATTAATCCAAATATCAGATATCTATACTCTCTGAGTCCGCTTAAGGATTTTAATGGGCTAATTTTGGAGATTGGTTTTTCCGCAAATTACAGGTTTGGTCAGGATCCAGATGCGCCAGGGAAAATTATGGAAGAAAGAGGATTATAACAGGCTTGGTATCGCCTATGCAATGTTTCATTAGTTTGACAAGGCGGAGTTGGCTTTCTCCAAAGCTATTGAGGTGGACAGCAGTTATACATGTGCGGTTGCTAACCTTGGAAATCTGTTGTACCTGAAAGGGCAGTACGAAGAGGCGCTAGGAATGTATCAGAAAGCCCTTCTTATTTTGAGAAACTTGAATAAGGAAAAATCGCGTTTGGCATTCAAAATTATTATTAACGCTGGAAAGGTTAATAAACTTCTCGGTCGAGAAGCTGAGTGTGAAAAATACTATAACCTGCCTCTTTCGATCGATCCTGAAAAGGTAAAGCATTTTATGGGCATTACACAAGGACCCTCTGGGATAGCCAGAGCTGCAGAGGTAACCGGAAAAGTAGAGGAGATTTTATTTGTTGAGGAGGAGTAAAAATTAAAGGCTAATAAGTAACATAGAAGAAACGTACAGGTGCGAATTTTTAAATGCCCTTTTTCGATGAGGTTTTTGTTAAAAAGGGATTTAATGTATAGATTTGATTCCCAGAAAATAAAAATCGGTTTTTTTAGATTGTTCTGCTCAGGAATTGTACTTTTATCTATTTTATTAATACTGGTTTCCTGTCCTTCACCCATTACAGAGGAGAATCTAACCCAGGTTAAAAATACAGTAGCCCCTGAAATTACAATCTTGTCTCCGGAGGATGGGTGTAAATACACAGAAGAAGTTTCTGTAATAGGTATTGTTACAGATTTAGCCAGCAATTCAGATGATGCTGGGGGATAAAGTCTCTGAGGTATGAAGTAATTGGAGGACTTGGTCTTCTTCTATCAGAGGAAATAGTATTCGATGAGGAAGGTAACTTCTCGTTTGAGTTTGCCACGGTTGATTTCGATGGCCCTCTGGGAGTAAGGATAATCGCCATTGATTGGAATGAAAATGTTGGTGAAGAAGCAATCACACTTGAAGACCCCGGTACTCCAATCCCTTCTTTCAGCGTTGTTCCTGACAACCATTCTGTAAAGTTGAGCTGGAATGAAGTTCCGGGTGCTGAGGAATACACCATTTACTACACTACAAATGGGACATTTCCAACAAAGACGTATGGCAACAAAATAGAAAATATCACTGATTCATACTCCCCGGATAATCCATTTGTTATAGACGAACTTGAAAACGGGTATCTTCACGTTTTTATGCTTGAAGCTAAAACAGGTGATGGCAGCAAAAGCTGGTTGTCGAACTATGAAATGGCCATACCAATTTCAAGGCTGAGCCTTGTTCCAATCTTAAAAGCTGGATATGGGGAGATTGAGGTTTACTGGACGGATATACCCGCAACGAATGATTGTGAGCTCCTGCGGGCGGAGAGCAAAGATGGAGATTATCTCAGTTTATTTGGTACAATAACTGGAAATTATGTGACGGATACCTCCGTTGAAACCGGTAAAACTTACTACTATATGGTAAAAACCAGCTATTGAGGGGAGCATTCTAAGCTATGCCAGTGCAGCAGAGCCAAGTCCTTTTCTAGAAAACATGGCTGTAATAGTTGGTACATGTGATATTGAAAGGGCCTATGGAGTCAAAGTAAGTGGAGAATATGCATATGTGCAGATTATTCTTAAGGGTTAAAGATAATAAATATAATTGATAATGAGAATCCCGAAGTGGTTGGAGTTTGTGATACTTTTGGTGCCCGGAGTGTTGAGCTCGAATGTAGTTATGCATATATAGCATATATTACTGGCATTGTAATCGTTGATATTTCAGAGCCTACGAATCCCTATATCATTTCTATATTTGAAACTGGTGGTTATGCAAATGAAGTCATAGTTTCGGTTCAATATGCCTATATAGCTGACGCGAATAACGGGCTTGTTATTTTGGATATTTCGGATAAGAAAAATCCAGTTTTAATTGGTTATGCATTTATATCAGACGCAACAAATAAAGAGATAAAGATTTATAATATCTCACCCGTTTACAATGCATCACCTTCCCTACCTGTTTTTATTAGCAAGTTAGCATAAGTGGATACTCCTTATGAGATATGTATAAAGGGCAGGTATCTTTTCCTTGCTGATGATACTTATTTTACGATATTTGATCTGTACTGATTAGCAGGAATGAGAGAGTCTTCTTTAGAAAGGTTCACTAAACTGTGTTTTATATGTTAGTTCAAACGGATGTTAATGAATTTCTTAAAATGTTGAAAAACACAGGAAATGAGCTAAATCTTCAATAAACAATACAAGAGTGAATAATAAAATCTCAATAAAATATCGTAATTACCCTGACCGGCCAGAGATTATATACATCTCCACCAATTCGGGTACAAACAACACTTTATTTCGGCCTTATCTTTCCATCACATGATAAAATATTTTCAGGTAGTTTTCAACGTGAACCGGGGTAATAAATCGTGATAGTATATATTTTCTGCCCCTCTCTCCCATTGCTTCTCTCACCTGCCGATTTGATAATAGAAACCTGCTCTTTTCGACAGCCTCATCCACATTTTTAACTATGAACCCTGTTTTTCCCTGCAGTACCTGTTCGGGTAGTCCACCAACATCTGTCACAATTACCGGTTTCTTTTTGATTGATGCTTCAGAAACTACAAGGCCAAACCCCTCCTTTTTCGACAATGCATAAACAATTGTAGCAGCTTGCTGGACTGCATTAAGTTTTAAAACATCAAATGGCAGCTCTTTAACTACAACATCATTTATGCCTCTAACTTTATTTTTTATTACCTCAATGTAAGTGTAAAACTCGGGGTCATCTGCGGCCCCACTACCTGTCAATAATAATTGAAGATCCGAAAACTCTAACTTTAGCTGTCTGAATACATCACATACATCTTCAAACCCCTTTGCAGGATCAAATCTCCCAACCTGAAGCAGAATGGCCCGGGATGGGTCAAGACCCAGGTTTTTAATAGTCTCACGAATAAATCCTCTTGAAACTGCGCTGATATTATTCTTGGGATCAAAGGGGTCAACAGATGGTAGCAAAAAAAATGGATCTGGAGAACCCTTTAACACAAATTCAGGAAGATGATAAATAGTTGCATCACATGACCTGAGAACCGGCATGAAAAAATTATAAATAAATGGGTTGGGGGCTGAAGTATCAATATGGCACCGATACAGTATCTTTGGCTTTCTTTTTTCTAAAAACTTTACTATTCCTAAATACTGGGTATCATGTATTACCACAAAATCATATTCTCCAATGTGCTTTTTGACCATTCCAGCTACATGTTTCTGTGTTTCCCAGTAAATGGATTGTTCGGTATCCGAAAGTATCCCATCATCAATACCCTGCAACATATTGTGCTGTCTCTTTGTTATCTGGAAGAAGTTACTTTCAGGTATTTGGGGTACCCACCAGTGATTCAAAATACCTATATCGTTGAATAAAGGCACGATATGGGAAAGAATAGCAGCCACTCCTCCCCCTCTTTTAACTGAATTAATGTGAAGTATCCTGGTATTCTGGAACAATTCTGCCTTTTTCTTTAATGACTCTATATCAAAATATTCTCCATACAGACCCAATCTGATGTTATGATTTTGATATTTTTCGGTATTGTTAAGCATCCTTCCTCCAATAAATTATTTTCTCTCCTCTGGTGTGTTTTACACCGGTCTCAATACACGATTTTCCTGCAACTCTCACGGACAGAAAAGTGAGAGGGAAGGATTCTTCGCTGGGGCTCAACCTGGTTCTCGCTTTCAATCATTTTCATAAGCAGGGTTGCCGCCTCAGATCCCAATCCTCCCGCAGGTACTGCAACAGTGGTCAGAGGTGGATTCAGATATCGGGATAGATAATCATCATCGAATCCAATAATTGAAATATCCTGCGGAATTTTTAAACCTCTATCCTTAATTGCTTTAATACCACCATAGGCAATTACATCATTTCCCGCAAAAATCGCCGTTGGGCGTGGTTTCAAGTCCAGTAATTGTGAAACTGCCCTGTATCCACTTTCCTCTGTGAAATCACCAGTTCTTATAAGCTCTGCATCAACTGGAATCCCCGCACTGCGGATAGCATGCATGTACCCTTCAAGCCTGTCTCTCGCAGCATAGTAAATTGTTGATGCATGGGTAACCATTGCTATCCGCCTGTGACCCATTTCAATAAGATAATTTACAGCCCTTCTCGCCGACTCGTGATTATCGATATCAACCTGCATAACATTTTCATCTGCCACTCTCCCTATAACAACAACGGGAAATCCCCTGTCAACAAGTTCCCTGAGCCCCTCGTCTTTGTCGTGAGTATTTATTAGAATTATCCCATCGATTTTTTCTTCCCTGGCAAGTTTAAGATAATTTGATTGTTTCAGTTTAACGGGCTGGAGTATAAGACGAACACGATACTTGTTCAATCTCTGAGCAATACCATCGATAAGCCTGGGAATAAAAGCATCGGAGAATATAGACTGTGGATGGCATATGAAAAACCCAATTGAAAAACGTTTTGTAAGGGCGAGTTTTCTTGCCTGCGGATTGGGAGTATAGTTCAACTCACGTGCAGCTTCAAGCACCTTTTGCCTGGTTTCCTCTGAGATTCTTTTCCCGGGCGTATTATTGAGAACAAACGAAACGGTGGTTCTCGAAACACCGCATCTTCTTGCAACATCCTCAGCCGAAACGGCCTTTCGCTTCATTGAATATCTCCGATCCAATAATGGCCATGAATTTTAAACTTTTAAAATACCTAATTTCTTTATAGTCCATCTGCCCATTGATACCTTCATAGCCACCGTTGCCGCCAGCGTATGCGTACCGGCAAAACCTATACCCTATCCTATCCCTTAATAGATCCAGTAAGTATTCCCCTAACAAGATATTTTTGAAGGGAGAAAAAGAGAATAATGGGCAGTATCATTGAAATAAAAGCGGCTGATGTTAACAGCTCCCAGCCTCCTCCGTAGGAGTTCACCAGGTTGCTGATTGTAACCGTCATCGGAGCCACTCTGGGCGTACCTCCAAGATATATAAGTGCAACTAAAAGATCATTCCATACCCACAGAAACTGAAAAGTGGCTAGTGATGAAATTGCCGGCATAGAGGTTGGCAAAACAAGCCTGAAAAAAATATCGAAATGATTGGCTCCATCGAGGAATGCCGATTCGAAAATTGATCCGGGCAATTCGCCTATGAAGTTTCTCAGTAAATATACAGCAAATGGCAACCCATAAGCAGTGTGGGCAAGCCATATTCCCAGAAAAGTTCCAGTCAGATGCAGCCGGTTAAAAATTCTGAGTACAGGAATGAGTGTCATCTGTATTGGGACCACAAGCAAACCGATCAACATGAGGAATAGCACATCCCGACCTGGAAACTTCATCCAGGAGAATGCATATGCAGCAAAAGCGGCAATCATGATTGGCATTACGGTTGATGGAATTGCAATCATCAGACTGTTAAAAAAACTCCTTGCCATATTCCCCGTTGTAAGAACGTGAAGATAATTATCCAGTGTAAATGCAAATGGAGTTTTAAAGCTCTTCCACCAGCCGGTTGACATTACCAGATCTGGTGGCCTGAAGGAGCTTACAAGTAATCCAAAGGTTGGCAGAAACCACAGTCCGCAAATTACAAGAATTGCAAAGTGCAGTGGCCCTCTGCGTAGAAGTTTTATTAGTAATGCTGACCTGTTCACTTTATTCATATTACTTTTTGGTGAGAAGTCCTTCACAGAAATCTTTTCTTCTGCAGATTTTTCGTTCTGGATCTTCGTGTAATTTCTTGTTCGCCATCTCATTATCTTCTCTGTCCAAAACGTTTTATATTGATGAGCATCATCGGTGTAATTGCGATGAGAAGGACCGTTGCAATGGCACTTGCACGGCCAAAATCCCGGAAACTGAACATCTCTTTATACATTCTATTTGCTATAACCTCCGTGTTCAAATTACCGTTTGTCATTACATATACTATATCAAATATTTTCAATACATTTATAACCATTGTTGTTGCTACAACGGTTATTGTTGATTTCATGAGTGGGATTGTAATACGCCAGAATATTCTCCATTCGCCTGCTCCGTCTATTTTTGCAGCCTCAATAACAGAATCAGGTATTCCCTTTAGTCCTGCTGAGAGTATTACCATACAGAACCCCGTCCATATCCATATGCCCACAGCTATAAGCGCAAAGTTGTTAATGGCAGGATCAAAAAGCCATGCTTTTGGTTCGAAACCGGGGAGGGTCGTCGTTAGAATGGCATTGAGTGTTCCTATCTGTGGGGCACCCTTCGGTCGATACTCATACATGAACTTCCAGATAACACCAGCAGCCACAAATGAGATTGCCATTGGCATAAACACGAAGGCCTTTGCAACCGATTCGTACTTTACTCTGTCGGTAAGGACAGCAATGAGAAGTCCCAGAGTTACCGTAAAAAGGGTGAATATCACAAGCCAGAGGAGATTATTCCTTAGGGCAATCAACATGGTGCTATTGGTAAACACGTACAGGTAGTTTTTAATGCCGATAAACTCTGTCGAATCGGCATTCTTAAAACTCAAAATAACTGTATTTATGACAGGGTAGATAAGGAATACAGCCAGGAGAGAAAATGCAGGAATTATCCAAAACCACGGCCTGAGTTTTTTCTGTAAACCTGGATTTAACTTCTCAACCAATTTTTCAATGATAAAAGAATACAGGATCAGAACAACGGGAACCCCCGCTACAGCTCCAATCATAAGTGCAATTACTCGAATATTCACAGGGTATTCTCCTGAAAATATTAATTAACCTGATATTAAATTCATTCCCAACCAGAGTTATTAACACCCATCATTACATCCTGTACATCAGGTTAAAATTTCAACTTATCAGCCACTTATCAAGCAGATAACCACGCATTGAGTCTCGTGCTATTAAAACGTTTTTGTAATGAATTCCAGGCAGGGGATTCGCACTCTCCCCCGCCTGAAGACTGAAAGAAAACTAAAATCAGTAAACATCCTTTCTTATTTTATCAAGTTTTTCCAGGATACTGTCAAGTTTCTGTGGATTCTGGACATAATCCATTACCGCACTCCAGAAGGCCTGATTCATTGCCGAAGGCATCATGTCGGATGCATCAAAAACAACAATCTCAGCACCAGTCAGTATCTTTGCTGCATTTCTGCTTAACTCATCTGGATAATCTGACAGAGAGACACTTCTGTTTGCAGACAGCCCCGAGCCTCCTTTCACCCAAAATGTCTGTGCTTTCGCACCGGCAAAGTACTTGATAAATGCCTCGGCCTGTGGGGTATCATTAAACATTATACAAACATCACCAGCACCCTCAACCGCTTTTGCATATTTTTTATCAATTACCGGAAAAGCAAAGAAATTATAATCTTCACCCGGTACAAGATTCGGAAACTGTTTGGCTATAAAGCCCTGCATAAAAGTTGCCTGATGATGAAAGTATGCTCTGGGTGGGCTTGTAAACAGCGGCTGAGCTGCCTGTCCGAAATTAGTGGAGAGCACGTACTGCCTGCCACCATAAATCATTTTCTCATCCGCAACTATTCTTCCCCACATCTCCCATGCCTTCTTTATCTCAGGTGAGGTCCATGCGAGTTTACCTTTATACCAATCAACATATTTTTCCGGTCCTGCCGTTCGCAGTACTATATCTTCTATCCAGTCAGTACCAGGCCAACCACTCGCTGATCCACTTTCAAGGCCAACAGACCATGGTGTTTTGCCCTGAGAGGCCAGCTTCTCTGATACGCTCATCATCTCATCCCATGTCTTCGGGATACTGATACCCTCGCTTTTCAGGTTTGGGGGACTGTACCATATGGTCCCCTTAACAGCTGTTTTTACAAACACGCCCACCAGCTTTCCATCGATAGTTGCAAGATCAATCCATCCCTTCGCATAATCTTTTTTCAGTTTCCCCATATCCAGTACATTTGAAAGATCTACGAGCTCACCCATCCTGGCGAACTCTGCCATCTTCGCCGGACTTGAAAGAATCGCAATATCCGGTGGATTTCCGGCCTGTACCCTGGTTGTGAGAATGGCATTAATGTCGCGGGTACCCTCATAGTCAACCCTGATTCCAGTTTCATCTTCAAATGGAGCAACCATATTGTTAAAAATCTCAAGCTCATTTCCTCCCCACTGGGCTATAACACTCACGCTTCCACCAATAGTCCCTTCAATTTCTTCTTTCTTAGAAGCTCCGAATGCAGAAAATACAACGAGAAAGGAAAGAATTAGGATAAAAACTATAAGGTAAGAATGAGTTTTCATTAAAAACCTCCTTTGAATTTATTGCGTAAATTAATACGCGTTACTAACGCTATTTTACAATAAATTATTCTCATGTCAAGTTGTTTTTACTAAGTTTTTTTAAAAATTTTATTGTTTCTGTATATCTCTTTCAGATCAATTTTTTTCATTCCAGCCAGTGATCAAACACTTTTTTCCTTAACTGAAGTGGATCCTGGGCAATCACCGGAGATGCATAAAGCTCCATGGCAGCTATATCGGAGGTCTGGGTAAACACATTTCCCCTGTCAACTATTCTTGTTATAAAGAGGCGGTTACCATTTTCATTCAGTGGTATTTCATAAAGCGAAAGATTAAAACTTATGACTTTTAAGGTATCTATATACCCCCTGAGTATGTTGTAAAGAATATCTATAAAAATATCATCAATTTTTTCAGACATAATAAATATCTCGCGCTCTTTTATCGGAGTTAGGTAGCACATAATCTTTACCCCATGTCTATAGCGGGAAAGACCCAGAATATTGTGTACCTCATACAGAGCTTCAAAGTAATTTCTTTTATGCCTGTCAAAAAAACGGATTGATGAGTCAATTATTAACTTCATTTTTGGAAAAATAGAGGCCCCTGCAAGTAACTGCATATGACCATGAACCCTGGAAGCACCAGCCCGCGGAAGGCAATTCCACACAAGCAATGGAAACCTGTAATTATCAGAGATATCTTTAACCCTGGAAAACCATCTGAATGCAGTTTCCATATAATCGAAAAACTCTTCCCGATTAAAATCAAGCGGATTGTGCTTATTAAAAATTAAAAGAGAGTGAAACTCTTCAAATCTTGCAAGATTTGCCGATGTAACACAATACTTTCCATATATTCTTCCAAAGCTATCCTCCGGTGTATACTTTTCGGGATTACAGAAATCACATCCCTCTTCTTTTTCTGTAATGTTCTCTTTGAGCCATTTTATAAGTTTTTCCATGTTTATGGTATTCATTCCAGGCCGAAATGCCCTCCAATAATTGTATAATGCAGATTCGTAAGTCCATCTATTAACCACTCTCACTATTCTTTGATTTTTTATATTGTTCAAAAGTTTTTGTCTTTCGGCATTGTTCAAATCACCGTTTTCACAACCTATTAAGTACCGAACAACCTTTTGTTCAAGTGTTTTTGGAATTTCAATCGCCGTATCCGAACTACTCAAGTCATATAAATTTTTAATAAGAAGTTTATCTTTCTCCGGCAGGCCATTGATGAATTCCTCTATCTCAAAAAATGATGTAAGAGGACAGCCCATACTTTTTCTCCCCGATTACTGAGTACACGGATTTATCATCCCAATCAGCCGACTACTTGCCCCTGGATATTAAGGGAGCTATTCCAAGGGATTTTATCATATCTTGAAGCTGCTTTATGTCAATACCAGTAGCTTTGGCTGAAGCACTGATGTTCCTCTTTATTGGCTATTAAGAGTTTCCGGATAAACATCCTTTCAAGTTCTGGCTTTTTATCTTTTACAACCTTGGATTTATACTTTTTAAAATCCTTCCAGCTTTCTGGAATATCCTTTTACAATTCTTCTGAACCTGGAGTTAAATCAGAAGTGACATCTGTGTCAAAATATACCCTTTTAATTACTTTGCTATTATCAGACAGGAAAACGGATCGGTCAATTACATTTTTCAATTTTCTAATATTCCCAGGCAATTATACTAGGGAATTTCACGCCTGGTCTGAGATGATAAGGAATAAAGTTCCACCATTTAATAGTGCTATCTTTTCCTCATGATCCTTGATAGCACCTATAAATGCACCCTTCTTATATCCAAACAATTCACCTACCAGAAGCTCTCTGAGAATAGAAACACAGTTCAGTTTGACAAAGGGGTATTCACACCCGAAACCTTTTGGATATAACTTGACGCAAGTTCCTTTCTTGTTCCCGTTTCTCCCGTAATGGAGAATCGGTGACTTGGGCTCGGTGGATGTCTGGCATAATTTAACATTACATAGTATAAGAGACAATTAAAAAACCATCTGGTACCTCCGGAAATATTTAATATCTAAACAAAGTAAAACGGAAGCACTAGATGATCAAAAAATTAAGTTTGGGACTTCGAACAAGCAAAATTCTTGTTATAGAATTAAATGATGATAATAATGTAAGCTCTGGATTGATATGGTCTTATCCATAATTTTGAAGTTTTGAATGATAGTCTTATAATCACCGTATTTGATCAATTTGCAGGTACTGCCTATTTGTTAGTTGATTATTATGAAGAAGTGATAGAGACAAATGAGGATAATAATACAAGCACAGGATATGACTGGAGTTATGGTGCTTAATTTTAATAAGTTAAGTTTTTAAATATTTCTCTGCTATAGTCTCAGATAATAACCAATCTCAGATTTCAGATTAATACCTCGCCCTCTGATGATTGGGGAACTCCAGCAGCATTTGCCTCATCGGTATCTATGTGCATCTCAAGAGCGGCTCTGTCTTTTATCCTGATCAATACACCTTCAAGCACTGTGGTTCTATCACCTTTTAGCCTGACTTTTACGTAATCACCGTTTTTAACACCAAACCTTGTCCCATCGGCGGGTGTCATGTGTATGTGCCTCAATGCCCTTATAACTCCTTCCCTGATTGTTATTGAACCTGCCCGACCCTCTATATCGATTCCTGGGGTACCATCAAGTTTGCCTGATTCTCTTACAGGTGCTTTTATCCCGAGTATGAATTGGTCGGTCCCGGATATTTCTACCTGCGTCTTTGCCCTTGGAGGACCAAGAACCCTCACCTTCTCTATTTTCCCCTTCGGACCTTTGAGTATCACTGTTTCCTCGGCTGCGAACTCTCCGGGTTGCATCAGGTCTTTCCATCTGGTGAGTTCATAATCTCTGCCGAAAAGCCGATACAGATGTTCCTCTGAAAGATGAACGTGCCGATTGGAAACATTTACAGGAACTGTACCTCTTACATCACCCCTGATCTTCTCGGCCCTGCGTCTGCAGGATAATTTTGGATTCTGGTTAACATGTTCGATTGATTCAAGTATTTTTTCCCGTACCAGAAACTTGTATTCGTCTCTGTAGCTATCTATCTGATCGATAAGTGATCTTATGTTATTTACGTATCTCGGCGGCAGCTTGTTTAGAGTTAGTGCCATAGCGTCAGCACGGCACTGGTCGCAGGGACATCCACCCTTTTCATTAATAAGATCATCTATCCATTCATTAACAAGGATTTTGATTATGTTTACCGGTTCAAAACCCGATTCCTCGGGTAGCCTGAAGTAGCGAACTCTTAATTCTGCCTGTCTTTTGAGTGCAGTATCCAGTTCTTCATTTGAACAGAATCCTTTTTCAACCAGAACCTCTCCAAGAGGCACAGAGGTACTTTTTGGTGTTTCCAGAGCTTCTATTAGTTGCTCTTCGGTGATTATACCCATGTCAAGAAGTACCCTGCCAATACTTGTGTTTTCCATCAGTTCAATTTTTTGTTTTCTCAGGGCTTTCATGATATTGCCTGGTTCACATATTCCCATGTTTACAAGGGTTTCGCCAAGCCTGTTGTAAACGTGTAATTTCTCATCAGATTTTTTCTTTTTCAGTCCTTTATTTATTTCGCTCTGGGTGGATAGTTCCTGGGTTGTCAGAATATCTCCGAGCCTCTGATTAATGGACATGGTTTTTTGGCTCCTCTGTTTATATTTTTAAAAATATTTTAATATTTTATATTATCTGGCTTTATTATCAAGAGGTTTTATAAGGATGTAGCTTGGCAGCATTTGGCTCGGTTTGTTTGATGAACAAATATTTTGTGGTCAAAGGGTAAGTGGTTACATTCCAGTAGTTAAAGATTTGACTGACAGCAAAAGTTTTACCTGTAATAGGCCTCATTAAGAAAATTGCTTTTGGATTTAGAAAATGCTTCTTGGAGCACATCTATCAATATCCGGAGGATACCATAAGGCCCTTGAAATGGGGAAAAAACTTGGATGTACAGTTGTTCAAATATTTTTAAAGAATCAGCGGAGATGGTCCTTTTCGGATCCAGCCGATGAGATAATCGAAAAATATATAAATCTTTTAAATGCGTCAAAGAGCATAAAATCGGTTCTTGCACATGGCTCTTATCTATATAACTTCTCGTCTGTAAACGAAGAAGTCATTTCAAAATCGGTAAGATCACTTCTTCATGAACTTAAAGTTGCTGACCTGCTGGGTATTAAGTGGGTAATTATTCATCCAGGTTCCCATATGGGACAGGGCACAAAAAAAGGTCTTGATAAACTTGTATCCGCTATTAGCAGGATACTGAGTAAACATAAGGGTAATTCTGGGATATGTATTGAGACAAACTCGGGATTCACAAACTCAATTTGTTCCAGATTTGATGAGATAGGGTTTATTTTATCGCAGGTAAGGGATGAAAGAGTTGGTGTGTGCTTTGATACATGCCATGTTCATTCTACAGGTTATGATCTT
The DNA here is from genome assembly GCA_964518675.1 of uncultured Spirochaetota bacterium. GTDB lineage: Bacteria > Spirochaetota > B62-G9 > B62-G9 > CAZFGQ01 > CAZFGQ01. Next base: position 363 of record CAZFGQ010000060.1, on the reverse strand, counting down.
GGCGATCAGGATGCATTTAATGATACAATGAAGAAATTTGATATTTCTATAGGAATGAAGTACCTCAAGGTAATACATCTTAATGATAGCAAATATCCGCTCGGTTCTGGAAATGATCGACACATGCACATTGGTGAGGGTACTATTGGTGAATATTGTTTTAAAAGAATTATGGCCGATGAAGCCTATGTGAATATACCTAAGGTTATAGAAACTCCGAAGGGAGATGACCCATTTGGAAATGATCTGAAAAATCTTGAGAAGTTGAAAAGCTATATTGTACAAAAGGGAGGAGGGACTTGAAAAAATATTAAAAAATTAACTTTTTTGATTATTAATTTCTTGACAATTTCGGCTAATTTT
>CAZFGQ010000059.1:0-17453 GCA_964518675.1 uncultured Spirochaetota bacterium | reverse complement strand
AGGGTGGGTCATTTTTTACCCGGAAAAGTGGGTCACTTTTAGGTTGGAATTTTCATTGCAGTGCCGGCGAACCTCGAAGAATTTATATCAATATCTCTCGTTTTCTTTATCTAGTATCAATAATTTGTGTTTCATGATAAAAACTCGAAGTTCGCCCTAATAATTCAAAACAAAAATGCCCTCTGCAAAAACAATTTTCTATACTTTTGACTTTCGAATATCTAATATATACATTAAAGCTAAAATCAAAACCAAAAAACAAGAAACTGATATGGAAGAAGAAAGAAAACATCACTTCGAATTCCCAGCAGAAAGTGGCAGTTTTATAATCAAATTAAATAACGGAAGACTTCCCGATGTGTCCGATGATGAGGTATATAAAATAGGTAAAATAATATCGGACTTTCTATACGGTTTTTTCCTTGAAGAGCAGCAGACAAGAGAACATTATAAAAACATATTTCTAACCATACTGAAAGACCTCTCCATATCGATTCAGGACAAAGATCTTCAAAGTTTATTAAGATTTGCTAAAAAAACCTTCCAGAGCGGAGATTTTGAAAGTTCTCTTTTCATCTCTGAACTTGTTCTTGCAAGATTAAACAAAATAATAGACAGAAAAATAGAAAATAATGATAGATTCATAGATAAGGAAATCATACATCTCCAGATATCAACACTTAATTTTATTGCCTATCTTCTCTCAAAACTCGAGAAAAACACAGAATATGGATTAAAACTCATTCGGATTGCACACAATCTTCTCAAGGGCTTTGATGAAAATAGCATGGAAACAAAAGAGATCAAAGCATCCCTTCTCGATACGGAAGGTGCACTGTACATTGCAAGGGGGCAGTGGAAAAAGGCAATAGAAGCACTTACAAAGGCACATCAGGAGGACCTAGATCTTCTAACAAAGGGAAGCATCGATGCAATTGGATTCAGAGTCACGTGCAGCAACCTTGGATACGCTATGACAAACCTCTGCAAGGAGATGCTTGATAAAGAGGGAAAAATAAATATCCATGAAATTGAGCATACACTTAATAAAGCCAAAGTTTATTTGATGATGGTGAAAGTTGATAAACCCCCTGTGGTGCCTGAGAATCGCCTGAAAGACCTTGAGCTACTTTTTGCTCTCAAGAGGATGAAAAAGGGCATGGAGTTATGTGAAGAGGTCAGAAGCAAACTTCAGAAAAGACTGATCTAGCCGCTCAAATAGATACTAAAAATTTCTAATAACACAATTTGATTATTTTAAAGTTACGTTCCTCTGAAAATCACAGTAACTTTATCTGATCTGAATTGGATAATCGCTCTTTAAAAATGATAATTACTCCCGTGAAAATGCAAGGCTATATTTGTATGGTATTAGGTGGTATTTTTACAGTTTCTTATTGAAAATCTCCTTTTTTGAAGCTTAACACAGACATATCCTTTCTGATGATCTCCATTGCTGGAGATACAGTATAAAAGGAACCGGTCACGATAATAATATCATTCTTTTCAGCAACCTGGCATGCAGCCAAGAGTGCCTGCTTAAGATCGGGCAAAAGGAGCGAATCCTTCCTGAACATCAAAGATTTCTTCCAAACTTTTTCGGGATCGGTCGGCTTATGGCTCACAGGATTGGTTATTATAAGCGTATCAGAGACAGGCGCTATGTTACTGATAACACCAAAGGAATCCTTCCCCTCTACAATTCCCACCACTGAGATCAATCTTCTGTAGCTAAAATGTTGTCTAATTGTGTCAATGAGGCATCTGGCAGAAGATTCGTTATGGGCTGAGTCCAGAATGATTTTTAATCCACCCATTTCTACCAACTCAACCCTTACCGGAAGACTTATACTCGAAAAAACCTCCCTTATATCCTCCAGTTGAGTTTTTATTCCTCCAACCTCAAGTGCCATAATCGAGGTCAATCCATTATTTATCTGATGTTTGCCAGGAAGAGCAAGGAAAACATTCTCTATAACTTCATTATTTTTCCAAAGATCAAAGCTGGTTCCTCTCTCATTTTGCTCAATAATGCGGTAACTCATATAATCTGGAACATAATAAAAATCACTCTTATTTTTTCTAGCGATCCTTCTGCATATTTCAACAACACAACAGTATTCCTGAAAAGATAGTACAATAGGCACATTGGGCTTAATTATACCGGCTTTTTCCCAGGCAATTTTCTCGATTGTGTCACCAAGTTTGTCCATATGATCATAACTAATCGATGTAATCACAGAAACAAGAGGGGTTGAAAAGTTCGTTGAATCGAGCCTTCCTCCCATTCCCGTTTCAAGAACAACATATTCAGCCCCCTTTTCCTTAAAATAATACATTGCAATTGCGGTAAGGATTTCGAAGGTTGTTGGTTTATCAGATCCAATCATGCCGTCTATAATTGGCTTAACAATGTTCATTAGATCAATAATCTCACCATCAGTGATATCCTGCCCGCAGACTGAGATTCTTTCATTTATCTTTTCAATGTGTGGAGATATAAATAACCCCGTACGAAAGCCCTTTTTTCTTAAAAAATTCTCAAGAAGATAGCAAACTGTACCCTTGCCCTTTGTACCTGCAACATGAAAGATCTTTAGTTCTTTATGGGGATTTTTCATAAAATCGAGAAGTTTCAGAGTTCTGGAAACATTGTAGTTCATCCTGTTGTAAAGATGCTCAACCTGCGTTTCATAATCGATAAAGCTGTACAGATAATCCAGGGCTTCATCTATATCCTTAAGCATAAGCTGAAATTTAAATATGCATATTACACATGACAATTTAAATAGCATATAAAAAGATTTTATTTACAATTGAGTCCCGTTTTTCTATTTTTTCATTAACCCAAAATACATCATGTCTCATATCAAACTGCATTCAAATACATACGAAAGGGGTGAGGCTCTTGCTGGAAGACTACAGAGAAGAACTCGAAAATTTAAAGAAACTCATAAACGAAAGGTGGGATTCACTTTGACATAGAGGGCCTGATAAAAAAGAAAGAAAACCTCGAAAAAAAACTCTCTGAGCCTGGCCTATGGGACAATAAAGAACAAGCTCAATTAATAACAAAAGAAATCAGCTCTATTAAAAGAACCGTTGAACCCTGGATAAACATAAAACACAGGTTTGAAGAGCTCTATGAGCTATACAATATGGCCCTTGAAGAAAACGAGGAATCATTCGAACAGGAAATAAAGAGTTCTCTGGAGGAGCTCAAAAAAGATGTAGATGAACAGCTAAGACTCTCCCTTTTCAAAGATGAAAATGACCATAGAAATGCCTATCTTACCATCCATTCGGGGGCTGGAGGAACCGAGGCCTGTGACTGGGTCTCAATGCTACTCAGAATGTATCTTAGATGGGCTGAGAAAAAGGGATTTAAAACAGAGATCGTTGATATACTCCCCGGGGAAGAAGCTGGAATCAAATCAGTAACGGTTTACGTGAAGGGACCATACGCATACGGCTATCTCAAAACCGAAATAGGAATCCACCGGCTGGTGAGAATATCACCATTTGATAGCAATGCGAGAAGACATACCTCCTTTGCATCAGTGTTCTGTCTCCCGGAAGTGGATGATGAGATTTCAATCGAGATAGATCCAAAAGACCTCAAGATCGATACATACCGTGCCCAGGGAGCCGGTGGGCAGCATGTAAATACTACAGATTCAGCAGTTAGAATAACCCATCTACCAACAGGAATCGTGGCTCAGTGCCAGAATGAAAGGTCACAGCATAAAAACAAAGCAATGGCAATGAAGATTCTGAAAGCAAAACTTTACGAATACTACAAAAAAGAGAAAGAAAAAGAGAAACAAGAACTTGAAAAACAGAAAAAGGATATATCATGGGGCAACCAGATACGCTCCTACGTTTTCCAGCCATATACCCTGGTAAAGGACCTGAGAACTGGAGTAGAAACGGGAAACGGTCAGGCGGTCCTTGACGGTGATATCGATCAGTTTATTGATGCCGCACTTAAAAAAGCTGTTTAAAGGAATTAAAAACCTAAGAAGTATGGAAAATTCATTCAATGAAAAAACTGCTGTTTAGAGGGTTATTGAAGAATTACAAAAAAATAATTCCAATTTTAAGCACACTCCTCATGATATTCTGTTCACTACCAGGCAACGTATCCGGGGCACCGGGCCTTAATTACAGAGACATCCAGATCGGAGATATTAAAAACACTTCAGAAAGTGTTTACGACTATATTGGAAAGCTCATAAAAGCCAATTTAACAGATGCCCTGAAAAAAATTCCCTACATTACAATCCCAACCAATGAAAGAAAAATACTGGCAGCAGAGCTTGGTATACCCGATGGCGAGATAAGCTCAAGACTCCCACCAAGGGTAATAAAAAAGGACGGAAGTAATGTGTTTCTTCCAATATATATCTCGGGAGAATATAGTCTTGACAGAAAAACCGATATTGTGTCAGTAAAAATCGAAATGGAAAACAGAGCAACGGGAATTCACAGAGTTCTCGCGAACGAAAATATCCCAATAAATGATTTAGTTTTAAATCCGGGGCCGATTATAAACAAGGCAATAAAAAACCTGGTAAAATATAAGTTATATACCATCAGTCTGGTCTCTCTTCCTGAAAATGCTGAAATATACGTAGACAGGAGTTTTGCAGGAAAAGGTTCGGTTAATAACTTCTTTATACTCCCGGGGTACCACACCTTCACCGCCATGCTGGAGGGCTATAGAGATTACTCAGAAGTAATAAATATTAACAATGATAACATGAAAATTGAATTGCCCCTTGAGCCCTACCAATCTGAGGTCTCAATTCAAATATCTACACAACCTTTAAACTCCACCATATACTTCAATGAAAAACTTATCGGGAAAACACCTGATGTGGTTTCCCTCACACCAGGTGAGGAAGATGTAATCGTATTAAAAAAAGACGGGTTTAGATCAAAAATGATTCCGATAAATGAAAAACTCTGGATACCACAAGAGGGAGAAAGACCAATAAAGTATAAAATCTCCACTAAGCTTATAAATCAGCAGAGAATACCCGTGCTGATTGAAACCACTGAAAAACATAAAAAAAAGGCAAAACTATATTCTTATATAGGATTTGGGTTTCTCGGAGCAAGTATTCTGCTTGGCACTCAAAAAACAATAGAAGAACAAAAATCCGATATATACGGGAATATGGGAAACGAAAATTACGAGAAAGCCAAAAATAATTCAGAGCTATTAAGATACCTTACATGGGGAGGCACTGGCCTGACGATTGCTCTATTCACAAAATCATTCATGGAGATACTTAAATACTTCAATGGATATAAAGAACTATCAATCATAAAAAACAATTGTAACTCAATGGCTAAATAACCACTATAATTTGGAAAAAACACGGTTGCCATTTAAACCAATAATCGTCATTGTTAAACCTAAAGTAAAAGCGGGAGAAAAGTCGTAATGATAAAACTGGGGTTAAAGCTAGGTAAAAAATTAGGAAATATCTTTTCCTCAAAAACTCTGACTGAAGAGCAGCTGCTGTCACTCGAAGAAGAACTTATCATAGCAGATTTTGGTGTGGATTTCACCGAGGAAATTCTGGAAGAATTAAAAAAGTCCATGAATAAAAATCCTGATAAGGACGTAAAAGAGCTCCTGATAGAAATAATAGGAAATAAGATAGTTCCAGCACCAGTAATGGACATTTCACCGGTCACGGTAATAATCATTTTTGGCGTCAATGGGACTGGAAAAACAACCAGCGTTGGTAAACTTGCCTACCTATTAAAGAACCAGGGCAGAAAAGTTCTGATAGCTGCAGCTGATACCTATCGCGACGCAGCAATCGATCAGCTCCAGATATGGGCAAAAAAGGCCGATGTACCTGTAATCAAGCAAACTCAGGGGGCAGACCCGGCTGCTGTTGTATACGATGCCTGTGATTCTGCTGTAAGCAGAAACGTGGACGCATTGATTGTGGATACAGCAGGAAGGTTACACACAAAAGAAAGGCTAATGGAAGAGCTTTCTAAAATTGGAAAGGTAATTGAAAAAAAACTCCCGAAATCAAAAAAAATAAAGCTCCTAACAATTGACGCCACAACCGGGCAAAACGGACTTGTACAGGCAGAACAATTTAATCAGTATATAGGTATTGATGGTATTCTGCTCACAAAGCTGGATACATCATCAAAGGGAGGTATAGCCTGCAGCATCTCGGCAAAACTCAAAATTCCAATATACTTTGTGGGTACGGGTGAAAAACTTGAAGACCTTGCAGTTTTCAACAAAGATGAATATCTGAAAAGTTTATTTTCATAGCAAAGTGAACTCAGTGGTTTCATCCAGTTTTTATTTATACAGTTTTTACAATGAAGCACTGATTGTTGAAGCAAAATAAAAAAATCAAGAAATATTGATTTAAAATGCCCGGTGTTTATGAGTACTGCAGGATTTTTAACTTTTTCCAAATCCGGATCATTGATTGGGCTGTTATTTTTCTGAAAACTCGACATTCGTTTTAATATAAACCAAATAAATTATAGGAGTGGAAGATGAACCGGGAAAAATTAATTGAGATGTTAATCCAGCCATCTTCAGAAAAAATTGTTCTTCTGGTCCTTGATGGTCTGGGGGGAATTCAGAAGGATGGCAAAACAGAACTTGAAACTGCAAATACACCAAACCTTGATTCACTTGCAAGAGAATCAGATGCAGGATTAATGGTACCAGTTCTACCTGGTATTACTCCTGGAAGCGGACCGGGACATTTAGCCTTATTTGGTTACGATCCTGTTAAGTTTCAGATAGGAAGAGGGATTCTTTCCGCACTGGGTGTCAAGTTTCCAATTCAGGCAGGAGACCTTGCAGCAAGGGTAAACTTCGCAACAATCGATTCTGATGGAAATGTGGTGGACAGAAGGGCCGGTAGAATACCTGATGAAGTGAACAGAGCAATGTGTGAAAAAATAAGAGAAATAAAGCTACCGGGAGTTGAGTTTTTTATCGAAACAGAAAAAGAACACAGAGCTGCTCTTATTTTTAGAGGCAGGAAATTCTCCGATAAAATCTCCGAAACTGATCCCCAGAAAACGGGAGTTCCGCCTCTTGTGGTTAAACCATTAGACGATGATCCTATTAGTGCTGAAACTGCAAGAATGATTAATGAGTTTCTTGAAAAAGTTAAAGAAAAGCTCAAAAATGAGCATCCTGCAAATATGATCCTCCTGAGGGGTTTTGCATTACATACAAAAATCCCCAGCTTTAAGGAGAGATATGGGATGAAAGCATGTGCAATTGCAGGATACCCAATGTACAGGGGACTTGCCAGCCTGGTTGGGATGGAGGTAATCGACGTTGAAAGTGGCATAACACCCCAGTTTGCAAAACTCAAAGAAGTATGGGGGGAGTATGATTTCTATTTTGTACACATAAAATATACAGATAGTTCAGGAGAGGATGGAGATTTCGAAAGAAAAGTTTCAATAATTGAAGAAGTAGATAAAAAAATTCCTGAGATACTCGATCTTAAACCGGATGTTTTTGTAGTAACAGCCGATCACTCAACACCAGCCCTGTATAAAGCACATTCATGGCATCCGGTACCCGTTTTACTTCATTCAAAATGGAGTAGAAAATCTGGTATCTCAGAGTTTGGTGAAACAGAGTTGATTAAAGGCTCTCTCGGAATAATAAACTCACTTGACCTTATAACACTCGTTCTTTCACATTCAGGAAGACTTGCAAAGTTCGGCGCTTGAAAATTTTGTACATAAAATACATTTTTACTATTAAATTTAAAATGAGGTAAAATATTAGTTTTTATAATTACAATATCATTAAGATTAACTATTGACATTTTTTGTTCAGTATGTTAGTTTTCAATAATAGTTAGAATATTTACTATAATTGATTAAATGAAAGGGGGCATAGAGGGTGCCTGAAAAAATATATACCACATACCAGATAGGAAAGTTTTGCCAGGTAAACATCAGAACCGTTATCAGGTGGATTGAAACCGGAAAACTTAAAGCATACTCAACTCCAGGTGGCCATAGAAGGGTTAAGTGGAGCGATTTAATAAACTTCCTAGTAGAAAATAGAATGCCGATTCCAAAAGAAATCGAAGAAGCAAAATACAGAAAGATACTGGTTGTGGATGACGATCCAGATTTTCTTGAACTGGTTAAAAAGATCCTCGGCGATATTCCTGAGGTTCAGGTCAGAACAACCACAAGTGGATTTGATGCTGGTGTCATAATAGCAGATTGGAATCCTGATCTCATTCTCCTGGATTTTATAATACCGGATCTCGATGGTTTCGAGGTAACACGAAAACTCAAGAATAATCCAAAACTGAAGAAGATTCCAATTATAGCCGTGACCTCAATAACTGATCCGGAAAAACTCGATGAAATAAAGAAATGCGGTGTTGATGCTGTAATCACAAAACCAATAGAACCAAAGAGTTTCCTCAAAAAGATTGAAAGGTTTATCCATATTCCAATAACCACCTGAAGATACATTACAACACAATTCCAGATACAACAAAAATGCCTGTTTCTCTATCGAAACAGGCATTTTTTATTTATTCATGCAGATTTATAGATTATTATATGATAAATCAAAAATTAAGATAATTCTTAAAAGGAGATTACAGAGTAGCTTAAATACTTTTCTTAAATAAGAACACCAAGAACCCCGGATTTCGATGTTATACCATTAAAACTCAGGAAAATAAAATGACAAAAAGAGAGCCAAAAATAGAACTGCTAAAAGGCGATATTACTGAAAGCAACTCCCAGTGTATCGTAAACACGGCAAACGATCGGCTGATTTTTGGAAGTGGCCTTCCCGGGGCCATTAAGGCAAAAGGTGGAGAAGGTATAGTGGAGGAATGCAGCAAATTTGGAACTCTGCAGGTCGGTGAAGCGGTTGTTACATCTGCGGGAAAGTTAAAAGCTGACTACATCATACATACAGTTGTGTCAAAATACGACGATTTTCTTGAGAAAGAAAATATTGGAAAAGCTCTCATAAGTGCACTCAGGCTTGCAAATGATCTGAAGATCAAAAGCATAGCAATCCCCGATATGAGTATGGGAATTGTACGTTTTCCGCCTGAAGAATGTGCAAGGGAGATGTTTAAGATTATTCAAAGGTTTGTCGAAGTAGAAAATAGTTCACTGGAATTAATAGAAATCTTCTTGTGGGATGTTGAAACCCTAAGGATTTATAAATCAATATACAGAGAAATTTTCTCACAGGACAGTAAATGAATCTACCAGCAATTCTTACAGGTATAATTATTCTTACATTCCTGGTAATCTTCCTGTATTTTCGGATCTTCAGAAGACCTAAAAAGTTAGTAAGGCTTTGGGAACAAATACAGGCAGGTGAAACAAAAGCCCCCATGCGAAGGCTCAAGGCAATCGTAATAAAGCATGGAGGTACTGTAGATACACATTTTCTACTTGCCGAATGCTACCGTCGGGAAGGAAACTACCAGATGGCAGTGGTTGAATACAGATACTGTCTTAAAATAAGAAGAAAACCATTCCTGTCCACAGAAAAAGAAATAAGGGAGAAACTTGTTGAATGTTACCAGAACCTCAGAAAAGATGACGAAGCGCTTGCTGAACTTCTGGAACTTGCCAGATTAGACCCAAAAAATCCAAAATATACATACGAAATAGCCAAAATATTTTATAAAAAAAGAAACCTTGAGCAGGCAGTTACATACTTTGATAAAACTGTTAAGCTTGATCCAACCCATGCCGAGAGTCTCAGTTTCCTCGGGATGATAATGTTCCACGCAAATCAGATTAAAGAAGCTATCTTTTACCTTACAAAAGCGATTAAATATAATCCAAAGAATTACATGGCATACTATTACCTGGGTAGACTATACATGGAGGGAAGAGATTTTGGGAAAGCTCTAACATACTTTGATGCAGCACAGAGGTCTACCGAATACAGGGTAAGAGCCCTGATACAGAAGGGCAACTGCTTCAGGGAACTTGGTGAGTTTGATAATGCCGTAGATGAATACAAAAAAGCCATTGCATCTGCCACAGGTAAAGACCAAAACCTCCTGCTTACGGCCAGATACGCCCTTGCCTCCCTTTACGAATCACGTGGAAAACTTGCAGAGGCAATAGATCAGTGGGAAAATATCTACAGGATAAATCCTGCCTACAGAGATGTCGCCAGGAAACTTGAACAGTACCAGGACCTCAGGGCAGATGATAACATGAAAGACTTCCTTGTAAGTCCCATGACAACATTTGATGGGATGTGTCTTGACATAGCCAAACACCTCGGGTACGATGTGCTGGAAATCAAACATGTAAAATCAGGTATAACCAATATAATCGGGATTCCCACTGCTCCCGGCATCAGAAATATAAGGCAAAAAAGGGTACTAATAAAAATATTTCGGGATGCTATTCCCATAGGCCTGAATGTGGTAAAGTCGCTCTATGAAGAAGCAAAATCTTTAAAATGCAGCAAGGCCATATGTATATCGCCGCTCAACTACAGACCAGATGCTATTGAGTTTGCAAGTACAAGAGAAATAGAACTGATAGATGGCAGAAAATTAACCCAGATTTTGCGCGAGATTAGAGAGGCCACCTGAGATATCTTTAATGCCCCCGGGAACTGATTTATTTTTATTATAACCTCCCTATAAAAGAATGTTGTTGCTTTCTGAAAAATAGAAATCCAAATGCAAAATACAACTAAAAATGTCGTAGTGCCGACGAACTTCGAATAATTTATATCAATATTCTTTGATTTCATTATTTTATATCAATAATTTACGGTTCATAAATGAGCACCCAAAGTTCGCCTTAATTAGAATGATAAAGATCCGTTTAATTTCCACAATTTAGCTCTTTTAATATTTTAAAGAATTATATATAAACAGATAAATTAATTCATTTTAGGAAACCTCAATAGGATCAATGCAAGCCAAAATCCGGTATTAAAAGCCTTTGTCTTTTCCCAATATTTATTTTATACCGAGTTATTTTATACCGAGAACTCTAATTGCATTTCCAGTAGTTATAAGAGCAAGTTCTTCAAGACTAATTTTTTTTAATTCCGCTACAAAAATGGCAATATCCCATAACCTTGAAGGTTCATTTGGTTTTCCCCTAAAACCCTCTGGAGATAGATACGGTGAATCTGTCTCAATCAATAATCTATCATCCGGGACATAAAGGAGTGCTTCGCGAAGTTTATCATTCCTTTTATAAGTGATATTACCAGCAAAAGAAATATAAAATCCTAAATCAAGTAATCTTCTCAATACCGTAACATCTGAGGAAAAACAATGAATAATCCCTGTAATACTCGATGAAAACTCTCCAAGTATCCCAATCAAATCCTCCTCAGAGTCCCTGTTATGAATAACCACCGGTAAAGAATGTTTACGGGCAAGTTCAAGCTGGATTTCAAAAAGGTTCCTCTGACTCTCTTTTGCTCCATACATATGGTGATAATCAAGACCAATCTCTCCAATTGCAACTGCACCTGAACTTTTAATCTGATTAGACAGCAAATCGATATCCAGTGGGAGCCATCTATCTGCAAAATAAGGAGGTATCCCAACTGAAATGAAAACCTTCATTTCAGTTTCAGTTTCAATCCTTTCTTTAATTTCTAACCGCCTTATAAAATCACTCAAACCTACCGATATATCTAAAATAGCAGTTATTCCTTTTGAGATAGCCCTTTTGATTACCGAAAGATCTTCTATTCCAGGAACAAGGGGCAGATGACAGTGTGAATCAAATAGCATTCTAATTCCTTGAAATATAAATAAATAATTTAATAAAATATATTAAAAATTATTGACTTTCTTTAACTATATGATATTATTAATGTAACCTTGGGTAGAAGGGTACATCTGTGTCCGAATACAAAAAGATAGAGAAAAAGGTCCTCTCTTTTATCGGGTCAAAACTTCTCCATATTAAAAGATGGATTATTTATATATACAAAAGGTTTATGCAAAAGGGGAATGAAAAATTAACCGTAATGTTAATTCCCCACTCAGAGAAGAAAATATTTAACTTCCAGATATCAATATTTACCATCACCTTTCTCATTATAATACTGGCAGGGATTCTAGTTTTATTCTTTATTTCCACCTCAAGATATACAATTGCAAAACATGAGATAGAACATCTCCAAAACGCTCAGGAAGGTAATATAATAGTTCTAAAACAATTTCAGGAAGAGGTGGAAAAACTTAATAAATCAGTCGCAGAATACAGAAATCAAATTAAGGAAATAATAAAACTCCTTGGTGCAACCCAATCAGAAAATATTTTTGGTCTAGGTGGTCCTGAAACCGAGATCAAAGATCTTTCAGAAATCACGGAGCTAAAGGACAGGGAAGGTTATGAATCAAAGCTGGAGATGCTGAGAAAAATCAATGCAGACATAGCTGCCAGCAAAAGGGTTTTACAGAACTTTAAGAAGTTTCTTGCAGCAAGAGAAGAAATTATTCAAAAAATACCAAACAATTGGCCTATTATTGGTGGTGGTTTCATTACATCTCCATTTGGCATGAGGAGGTCTCCTTTCACGGGAAAATGGGCGATGCACCAGGGAGTGGATATAAGCTGGTGGCCCGGAGCTCCGATTCGAGCTACAGCCGATGGAGTAGTAGTATTTGCGGGAATGAAAGGAGGATACGGCAGAACGGTTCAAATTCAGCATGAATACGGTTTTCAGACTCTATATGGACATCTCTCCTCGATTGTTGTATATGAAGGAAAAAAAGTTAAAAAAGGCGAGATTATAGGATTTCTTGGAAGAACAGGAAGGGTTACAGGATTTCATCTCCACTATGAGGTTCGTATAGGTACCAAACCGGTGGATCCCATGATCTTCATGACAACAGAATTCTGACCAGCAATAAGCAATTAAAAAGTAGTAAATAAAAAACGGCAGGTTATTTAAATATTAATTAAAATTTTTGATATATTATCCAATGCTAGATGGAATCATATATCTTTAAAAATAATTTTTTTTAATTTCATAATATATTATATTTAAATTACGAATAACAAGGTGAAACGGGTAATTGCAAAGAGACGTTGAAAAACAAAGAAAGCTGGAAAAAATGGGTGAGAATATAGATCTTCAGGACGAAGGTGCATTTGTAAATAGTATAATTGGAGAGGGGACAAAATTAAAAGGCGAGTTTGAATTAAATGGTTTACTTAGAATAGACGGGAATTTTCAGGGAAGGGTAAAAACAAAAGGTAAGGTTTTGGTAGGCAAAAATGGTACCGCTGAATGCGAAATAATAGCAGGTACCATTGTTATAGGAGGAAAGGTAAAGGGTGACATAATAGCTACTGAAAAAGTTACCCTTCTATCAACAGGCCAGCTGGAGGGAAGTATAAAAACTCCGAGGCTTGTTATTGAAGAAGGGGTAATATTTAATGGCACATGTGAAATCATTAATGATAAAAATAAATTGGAAAAGATCAAAGAAGAAATTCTTAACAAAGAAAAAGATAAAAAAGATAAAATTGAGATTAATTCACGTAAGCATGATGAATATTTAAATAATAAACTATATGAAAAAGTCCCCTCTAACATAGCAAATAAAAGCTAGCAAATACCTTCCCCGATTCCCCTTTGTATTTTGTATACTGGAAAAAAAATGACCAAGAAACAAAAAGGCCAGTTTATCGTATTTGAAGGTATTGATGGATCCGGGAAATCAACCCAATCAAGATTGCTCTATGAAAGGCTAACTGGCGAAGGTTATTCCTGTCTTATTACGGAAGAACCGGGCGGAACATCATTGGGTAGAATGATAAAGAAGATTCTACTTGACCCTGAAATACAGTTCTGCCCAAAATCTGAACTATTTTTATTTCTAGCTGATAGGGCAGAACATACGGATAAAATTATCAAACCTGCTTTGCGCGAAGGGAAAATAGTTATTTCATCAAGATATTTCTTCTCGACAATAGTTTATCAGGGAATAGCAAGAAAACTATCCGATATAGATTTCATTACAAAAATGAATATGTTTGCAGTGGACAACCTGCTACCTGATATAGTTTTATATATAGATATAAATCCAGAAAGAGCATTAAAGAATATTAAAGAAAGAAATAAAGTTACCAGTTTCGACAGAATTGAAACAGAGGGTTTGAACTTTCAGAAAAAGGTCAGGAATGGGTATCTGGATCTTATGAGGTATTATCCAGAAATATTCGTTAAAATAGATGGCGAAAGAGAGATACAGAGTGTAGCAGAAGAGGTTTATAGTATAACAAAAAGGAGGCTATTAAATGCTCGAAATTGAAAGAACTGAGGGAGAAAAAAAGAATATAAAAATCAAAAAGAAAAAGAGCCCAAAAAGCAATCCGCAGGAGGTTTCCATAACACATAGTAGATTTTATGATGAGCTTAAAATAATAGAAGCTGAACAACTGGATATTGAGTTTGATAATCTAATCGAGGAAATAACAAAACAGGGTGAAAAATTCTATAAAAATCCTACAATCAAGGAGCTTAAAATTTACAAGTCTATGATAACAGAATTCCTGGAATATCTCAAAAACAATATGATTAAAATTGAGCAAAAAATAGGTGGCCACGGGCTCAGGAAAAAAATATACACTGTGGCCCATATAATTGATAGAAAACTCGAAGAACTATCCAGGATGATATTTAAACAGGAATTCAAACATATCGAGTTACTTTCAAAACTCGATGAAATAAGAGGACTCTTAATAGATCTCTACAGATGAAGGGCAGAAAAATGAGCGATAAAAATTACGTGGTATCAAGAATTTTATACAATAGCGAAACTTGCTTTTCAGAAACTGATATAAAAGATTTAAAGAAGGGTGATCTAATCGTAATAGAAACGGACAATGGTCCAGAAATAGCAAGAGTATCAGGTTATTCAAAAAATGTTCCCGAAGGTATAACCATAAGGAAATTTTTAAGAAAATGCACTGAGGAAGATCTAAGAAAAAGAGAGGAAAATTTGAAAAGAGAAAAGCATGCATTTAACATCACACTTGATAAGATAAAAAAACATGGTCTGGATATGAAACTTGTAAGTGTACACTATTTCCTTGATGACACGAAAATTCTCTTCAATTTTACTGCCGACGAAAGAGTTGATTTTAGAGAACTTGTAAAAGATCTTGCTTCAGTGTTTAAAAGAAGAATAGAACTGAGACAGATTGGCGCAAGAGATGAAGCCAAGATAGTAAAAGGTTTTGGTATTTGTGGTAGAACATTTTGTTGTCATACGATAAAGCACCAACTGCAACCTGTTACAATAAAAATGGCAAAAGATCAAAATTTAACTCTCAACTCATCAAAAATATCAGGAGCATGCGGGAGATTACTGTGCTGTCTGGCGCACGAGCACGAAATATACTGCCAGGTTAAAAACATGTTTCCTCCTGAAGGAACAACTTTCAGATACGATGGGAAAATGGTCACACTTGAAGAAATTAATGTTATAAAAATGTCAGCGATTCTTAGAACTGAAGATTCAATTAATATAGAAGTTAAACTCCAAGAGCTCGAAAAAATACTCAAAGAGCAAAACATACTATCAAGGGATGAAGCATGTAATCAGCCTGCAGAAGCCGAAAAAGATACTGATGAAAAAGACATAGTTATGGAAGAAGATTAACCAAGATATTCAATAATCCGTTCCAGATCTTCATTTGAATAAAACTCAATATTGATCCATCCTCTTCCATTTTTGTAGTTAATCACTACTTTTGTTCCCAATTTCTCCCGCAATCTATTTTCAAAATCCTCAATAAATGGCTCCTTTTTTTGGGACTGAAATGTTCCACGTGAAACATTTTTCCTCACAGCATGCTCAACTTCTCTTACACTCATCCCTTCCTTCTCTATTCTACGGTACATTTCCAGAAGCTTGGATTGATCCTTAATTCCAAGCAAAGCCTTAGCCTGACCTACCGAAATTGTTCCACGTGAAACACCTTCCTTAACCTCTTCTGGCAACTCCAGAAGTCTTACCATATTTGCAATATAACTCCTTGACTTTCCAACCCTTTTTGACAACTCTTCCTGGGTTATGTTCTGCCTCTCAAGTATCATTTTGTAAGCCATTGCCTCTTCTATCGGATTTAAATCTTTTCTCTGTATATTCTCAATTAATGCAATTTCAAGGAGTTCATCATCTCTGTATTCCTTTACCACTGCAGGAATTTCACTGAATCCAGCTATTTTTGCCGCTCTGAGTCTTCTCTCACCCACTATTACTTCAAAGTTTCCACCCTCAGCCTTTACAACTATCGGCTGAATAACCCCGTGTTTTTTTATCGACTCTGCGAGCTCGTTTAAACTTTCCTCATTAAAACTTTTCCTAGGTTGATACCTGTTAGATTTTATTTTGCTTAATGCTATGTTCCTTATCGCCTCACCTTCCTCTCCCAAGGCTTCAGATGATATTAAAGCCTGTAATCCTTTACCCAGTGCTTTTTTACCCATTTTGCAATATTTCCTTTGCTAAATTATAGTAACTCAAGGCACCCACACTATTTGGATCATAGATATTTATTGGTACACCAAAGCTGGGGGCCTCTGCAAGTTTCACATTCCTGGGAATTACTGTTTTATATACCTTTTCTTTAAAATAAGCTACCACCTCTTCGGCTACCTGCCTGGATAGATTTGTTCTTGTGTCAAACATTGTCAGAACAACACCCTCTATCTTTAACCCTGGATTTAACTTATTTTTTACCAGGTTTATAGTATACAATAGCTGGCTTAATCCTTCCAGTGCATAATATTCACATTGAATTGGAATAATCACACTATCGGCAGCTACCAGTCCATTTATTGTTAATAAACCAAGTGAAGGAGGAGAATCAATCAGGATATAATCGAATTTACCTCTTATTTTATCTATTGCTTTTTTAAGCCTGAATTCCCTGTCCTTTTCATTAATCAATTCCACCTGAGCTCCCGAAAGATTTATATTCGATGGTAATATGCTCAGGTTATTAATACCGGTACTTTTAAGTATTTCTTCTACATTAATAAAACCCAATAAAACTTCATATAAACCTTTTTCCCCGTTTTTAAGCTCAATTCCCAATCCAGAACAACTATTGCCCTGAGAATCAAGGTCCACAACAAGGACATTCTTTCCTTCCGAAGCAATGTATGATGATAGATTTACAACAGTAGTTGTCTTTCCCACTCCTCCTTTTTGATTTGCCACAATAATCGTTTTACCCATTCTTTAAAAACCTCACTTTCAAGATAATATAATAATTTATTTTTATCTTAGAGGAAATTTTAATAGTTCACAAATCATATCATCATTCGAATCAAAACAACAAAACACCAAATATTCTTATCTTGATCTATAAATTGAAGTTCCGTCGATTTTAAATTCTTTCATATTTCAGGATTACATAAA
>CAZFGQ010000058.1:14714-18280 GCA_964518675.1 uncultured Spirochaetota bacterium | reverse complement strand
ATCAAACCAAAACTATAACTAAAAAGGAGGGTATATCCCTCCTTTTTTTAAAAAATTAAAAAACATTGATTTAAAATAAATTGATGCTAACATAAACAGGCGATACGAATTCCCTATCTATTTAAAGCTATAGTATTTTTTAAATGGTGCTTTTACCTTCCATCGACATTTCAATCCTCTGGGGAAGATCACATAATCTCCCTTTCTGATCTCAACCTTTCCATCATCCGTAACTATCTCTGCTTCTCCATCAATAATATAGCAATGCTCCTCATCTGTATATGCCCAATCAAACTCAGAAACTTCCTTTTCCCATATTCCCCAATTTTTAATGCCCATTTCCTCAACTTCTCTATCACTCAGCTTCTTGATTTTAATCTCCGACATTTCATACCTCCTAAAATATATTAAATCAATATATAAGGCTTCCCAAGCTCATCGATTTTTACTTCAACATCAATCCCAAAAGTCTCTTTAATAATATTCTCATTAATAACAGAAGAAGGAGAACCCCTTTTGAGTATTTTACCATCTTTCATAAGCATAATCTCTCTTGCAAATCTTGCAGCATGGTTAATATCATGGGTTATTAAAACAACCGTTTTTTTGAGCTTTTCGTTAAAGTTTTTCAGAATATTAAATATTTCCACCTGGTATTTTATGTCAAGATTTGCCGTGGGCTCATCCAGAAAAAGTATCCTGGATTCCTGGGCAAGTGCCTGAGCAATAAATACTCTTTTAACCTCACCTCCAGATAACTCTACAAGGTGCCTGCTGGCAAGATGTGAAATATTCAGCAATTCCATGGCGTATTCAGCCGCCTCCCTATCCCTTCTGGATTCAAACTCAAACCGTTTTATGTACGGAGCACGCCCCATCATTACAATATCTCTCACCTGAAATGGAATATCCATAGAAGGAGACTGCGGGAGAAAAGACACTATCTTGGCCAGGTCTTTCTTCCTGTAGCTTTTGAGTCGTTTGCCAAATATATACACATCACCATCATCTCCCCTGTAAAGTCCCAGTAAAACCTTTATCAGTGTAGTTTTCCCGGCTCCATTTGGTCCCAGGATTGATATAAATTCTCCATCATCAATGTCAATATCAATCCCTTTTAATATCTTATATCCATTTACTCCAAAATGAAGCCCTTCTGCTTCTATTGCTTTCATCTTTACCTAACCATGATACATATCTCTGGTAAAATTTCTAACAAATTCACCTTTATACAAATAAACCAAAAATCTTCACAACGATGCGGGCTTTAAAGTCCATTAACCACAGTTCTCCACATATTTTTTTACAATTCCTCATTCATGTTAAAAGACCTTAAAATTAAAAATTCTAAAACCAGTATTTCTTCTTCCCTTTAATAAGGAGAAATAGGAAAAAAGGAGAACCAAAAATCGAGGTAACAACCCCTACAGGTACTTCAACACCTCCACCAAGGATAAATCCAGGAATGGTCCTAGCCAGTGTATCCGAAAGGGGCAAAAATGTCGCTCCTGCAACAATAGTGGACGGGATCAGTTTTTTATGCTTCGGACCGAATACAAGTCTCATTGTATGGGGTATGATCAAACCAACAAATCCTATCGTTCCTGAGAGTGAAACGGCAGTTGCGGTGATCAACGAAGCAATCCCAAACAGAAGTATCCTTACAAGCTCTACATTAACCCCCAGAGCTTTAGCCTGATCGTCTCCCAGGAGGATAATATCCAGATCCCTGAAAAATCCAAAGGTGAAAATAGAAAGTAGAATTATCAAGATAGAAGCCGTCAACTGTGATTTATGGTACCCTGCAAGGCTTCCCATTAACCAGAAAATAACTTCATGTGCACGATCACCAAGAATAGACATTATGAACACAAGTCCTGAGGAGAATAGATAACTTACCACAACTCCTGAAAGAATAATTGTCAGAATCTGAATTCTTCCTCTGGCCCTTGCAAGAAAATAGACAATGAAAACGGTTGAAATTCCCCCTATAAAAGCAAAGAGAGGGATTAGAGACTTAAAAACCGATGAAATCACATATGAAAATAGTATGGCAAGCCCGGCACCAAAAGCAGAACCAGCCGAAATACCGAGGGTGTAAGGATCTGCAAGTGGATTTCTTAAAAGAGCCTGGAATATCAACCCGGCTACTGAGAGCGAAACCCCAACAACCATTCCCAGCAATACTCTCGGTAACCTGACCTTTGTTATGATTTCATAGTATTCACTCTGAAAAGTTTCATTTATTCCTATCCCAAGGTATTTCGAAAAGAAAATCTCAAATGTATACTTTAGAGGAATCCTAACGGACCCTACCGAGACGCTAACTATAAACCCCAGTAAGAAGGCCAAAAATAAAAGAAATATCTTAAAACCATTGGAATAAATAAATTTCATCTTCCGACAACCGTAACCCACTGAATACTTATGGGATTTTTAATCAAATAATTTTTTAATAAAATTTCCCGTCCAACTCTCTTCTCACTTTCATATGTATCAAACATCCCAATCTCATAAGAAATCACCTGTTATTCAGAAAAAGCCTCTGGATGAAGATACCTGGCAATCTCCTTTAAAGCATTCACTACCCTTGGACCTGGTCTTAAAAACTCATCTGGATCAGGAACAATAATCTTTCTGTTTCTCATAGCTGGAATAATACTCAGATTTTTATGCGCGCTTATAAAATCATCTACACTTATTTTATGCCCCAAAACCATGGCTTCAGGTTTAAGGGCGATAACCACCTCCTCACTTATTCTTACGAATCCAGATGTATCTGATGGAACAATCTCCCCACCGGCAAGTCTCACTATATCAGCAGGTAAAGTATCCGGAGAAGCAACATACAGAGGATTATCCCATATTTCTACCATTGTTTTTACAGGACGAAGAGAGTTAGTTCTGATTAAACTCTGAACCTTTCCAACTTCATCCTTCATATATGAAACGATCCTATAGGCATCCTCTTTTCTATTGAATAATTTCCCCAGCTCAACAATAGAATCAATTAGCTCCACAAAACTTGAAGGCTCGGAGACAAAAATCTTTATTCCCAGGGATTCAAGCTGCTCCTTGATATTGTATGGGACCACCGAAGTCAGTACCACCACATGGGGCTTTAAAACACTTATAATTTCAATATTTGGAGTGGAGAATCCACCCACCTTCTTCTTAGCTTTAACCTTTTCAGGGGGCCAGTTACAATAGTCCGAAACCCCCACAATTTCTTCATCCAGCCCCATCGAAAACAATATCTCAGCGGCTCCCGGTGAAAGTACAACCGCTCTGATATCCTTATCTGGAATGCTTACATAGTTCCCCATAGTATCCCGACCAGTACCCCCATATAACAATCCCCCAGCAATGAAGAATAAAACAACAATAATAAGAATTTGGATTATTCTGATTTGGATACCTTTCATTGTTCTATTCTCCCATCATTTATTTTTATTCCATGTAATGATAAATCTCCTAATGTTAACGGGTAAAAAACCACAATAAAGACCCCGTTCGTGTAATCCGAACGATCTTTGTACATCAACCACTTAAAAGGCAAAATTCTT
>CAZFGQ010000058.1:0-14614 GCA_964518675.1 uncultured Spirochaetota bacterium | reverse complement strand
AATAAAAAACCCTTACCCTCACGGGTAAGGGGTAAATGTCCAGATAATGTTAACTGTGACATTGCCCTACCCTCGAGGGTTATCACAGGTTGCAGCCGGTATCCTGGCTTCCGGATCAACTTACTCGCAGCGCCTTCTCACCCAAGTCTTTCTGGTACCATTCAAACTGGATCTAAACTTCAACCGCCCGTCCAGCTCACTCAGAAAGATTTCTTTAAGACATCCTGGACAGGCAAACTTACCAAAAACGGTACCAGAAACATATCGGGCAATGGCATTATGCTGCTTTCATCCCCGGTTACAGTGGCGGGACCGCAGTGGATTTTCACCACTTTTCCCGAAACTGCAACCCACAATAGTAAAATCAATATAATTATAAAAAGATCAGATTGGAAACAGATACTTGCATTCAAAGATCAATTATACTATAAACCTTATTATAATCTTGATTTAATCATTATATCATTGCCGAAATATATCAAAATTTTTTAATAAAAGGTACTTTAAATCAATTCACCGCTCTTTTAATAAGTTGATGCTTTTTATCTGGTATCCTAGAGATCCACCTTTACAGTATATGACCTGCTTATTCCAGCTTTTTTGAGATAACTCCTATAACCCTCAATTAGGATTCTTGCTGCCCTTTTTGTTCTTTCTTTATCCAGCACAAAAGCAATCCTGATCTCATCTTTGCCCAATCCCTCGGTAGCGTAGAATCCGGAAGCCGGGGCAATCAGAAGGGTTTCATCGTCTATACTGAAATCCTTCAGTAAAAACTTTGCAAACCCCTCACTATCAATCCCTGGAAGCTTCACAATCATATAGAACGTTCCTTCGGGCTTTGAAAAAATTATACCTCTTTCACCTTCCAGATGGGTACACAGAACATCTCTTCTTTTCTTATACTCTTCAACGGTACGTTCAATATAATCGTCACCTATTCCAAAAGCCGCTTCAGCGAGCTTTTGACCAATGGTAGGCGGCGAAAGCCTTGCCATAGAAAATCTGTATACAGCGTTCATTACATCCGCATTTTTTGAAGCAATAAATCCAATTCTTGCACCGCATGAAGAAAATCTCTTTGATATGCTATCCGTAATAATTACCCTGTCCACAACTTCTTCTATCATTGCTGGAGACGTAAACTTCAAACCATCAAAAACAAACTCCCTGTAAACCTCATCAGATATAATAAAAAGATCATGCTCAATGGCAAGTTCACAAATCATATTTATCTCTTCTCGGGTATATACCACACCGGATGGATTTGAAGGATTACAGATAAGAATCGCCTTTGTCCGATCATCTATTCTTGATCTAAAATCTTCAACACTCTTTCCATTCGGCCTTAAATGAAAGCCATCAAAAATGGACGTTGGTACAGTTCTTATTTCAATACCAAGGAGCTTGGCAAACACATGGTAATTCGCATAGAATGGTTCAATTACAATTATATTATCGCCAGGATCACAAACAGCAGCAAATGCAAACAGTATTGCTTCACTTCCACCCGTTGTTATACTTATATGCTCAGAAGATAACGAGATACCATAACCCTGGAGATACTCCGAAATTTTATTTCTCAATGACATGAAACCCTGTGATGGACTATAGGCAAGTATTTTTTCATTAAAATTTAAAACAACATCAAGTGCTTCGGGAGGAGTTTCTATATCAGGCTGACCAATATTCATGAAAAGAACTTTTATTCCCCTTTTCTGAGCTTCCTCCGCATAGGGGATCAATTTTCTTATGGGAGAACTTTTACTTAAAGCAGCTCTTTTTGAGATCTCCATAATCTTTTTATAAAACCTCCATAAGTATCATATCTGTAATACTTTTGTTTACATATTAAGGTAAAAATATATAAAAATAAAGAAGAAAAAATTATAATCCACACCACTTTATAATTGTAGCTGCATACAATTTTATCGCATCCAGAACCTGCTGTACCGGCACATGTTCGTCAGCTCCATGGATACCCATACTGAGGTCACCAGGACCCCAGTTCACGCCTTTTACCCCTTTTTCAAATAGGTAATTCACATCTCCAACAAATGGAGAAGGGCAAATATTTGGCTTTTTATTAAAAATGTCCTCAAAAGCCCCGACAATTGTCTGAATCCCCGGATCACTTTCCGGCACGTTCAGAGGAATCTTCGGTGGAAAAGGATTGGAATACTCAGGCATATTATTTTTCAACCAGTAATCAGTCTTTGAAATATACTCTATAGTAGATACAATTTGATCTCTGATCTCATCCACACTTAGATAAGGAGCAAACATCGAAGCAATAGTGAAAGTACATTCGCCTGCCTGAGCTGAGAAACTTTCACCCCCATTAATCATTGATACCGTAAGTGTGGTGCATCCGGGATCAAGTGAAGGGTCATTATACTCAATCCCCCAAGATCGTTCAAGTTCTGCAAACGCGTTTATCAACTTTACAGCCTTGTCTATTGCATTAACCCCTATCTGATCTTCCCATCTTTTCTGTGGCCATATAGTCTTATATCTGTTACATATGTGGGTAGATTGTCCTTTTATCTTAATATCAAAATATATTTCACCTTTAGATTTATTATAAACATTAAACAAGTTAGTTGGCTCACACATTATAGCAAAGTCAGCATTGTACCCTCTATTTGGGATCGACCATATACCTATCTCAGCCCTTCCTGATTCTTCTCCATCAACATAACTGAGTAGTAAATCTCCTTTAAGCTCTATTCCAAGTTCTTTAATTGCCTTCGCCGCAAACAGCATTGCCGTTCCACCACCCTTCATGTCTGTGGCTCCCCGGCCCCACACCTTCCCATCTTTAACTCCACCATCAAACGGACTCAACACACTCCAATTTTCCCACTGCTCTTTACTCACTGTAACAACATCAGAATGCGCATTGAACAAAAGGCTCTTTCCACCTCCTTTTCCCTTTTTAAGGGCAACCACATTCGGTCTACCTTTTTCAACTTCATAATAATCAACAGAATCAAAATAGTTCATAGATTCCAGTTCAGTTGCAATCCACTCCTGACATTCCACAATTTCAGATTTTTCTCCCTCTTCCAGCTGCTCAACATTAATTGATTTAAACCCTATATATCTTTTTAAGGTGGATAAAATATTTTCCTTTTGAGAATCAACATAGCTATTTATATCTGATATAATGTTTTTCATTTCCACCTCTCCCTCAAGTTTTGTAAAACTATTATCCGGATCATCCTTATTTCTTTCACATTAACCGATACTGTACTTCTTTTCCGCTTCACCAAACACCCTATCAAAAATATTAATTACTCTCTCAATTTCATGTTTCTCTATTGTAAGTGGTGGTATCAATTGAAGTCTATTATGATAATATCCTCCCTTTTCAAATAATAAACCTTCTTCCACACACCTGTCTCTAACATAATCCGACTCTTCTACAGCAGGTTCCTTCGTCTTTCTATCCCTGACAAGCTCAATTCCAGTGTAAATTCCGCAGTTATCTATATGTCCAATCAATGGATGATTTTTCATTAAACTTTCAAACCCATCACGAAAAATTTTACCCATCTCATTTACTCTCCTGAGAAAACTATTCGAAGAAACCACATCAAGAACATAATTACCACATGCACATGCTATCACATTACCCGCCTGTGTTGAAACGTGGGCACCTGGCCCCCATTCCTCAAATATCTCAGCTCTCGCCATAACAGCAGAAATTGGTATACCACCACCAAGTGCCTTTGATGCTACAACCATATCCGGTACTATATCCGAATGCTGGTAGGCCCAGAGTTTACCGCTGCGCCCCAATCCTGCCTGAATTTCGTCAACTATTAATAATATCTCAAACTTATCAGCAATCCTTCTTAACTCCTTTAAATACTCAAAGGGAGGAATATAGTATCCGGCAGAACTTTGAAACGGCTCAACCAAAATCGCAGCAACGTTATTCACCTCTTTCAGTCCATCTGCAAATGGTGTCTCTTTACTCTCGAGAAGTCTTTCAAAAGATTTCATACAATACATATCACAGGAAGGATACTCCTTATCATAGAAACATCTGTAACAATAGGGGAATGTAAAGTATCCAATAGCCTTGTCTGGCAGAATCGGATAGAAATACGGCTGCATATTTCCTTTACCCGTTAACCCCATTGTCCCATATGTGACTCCATGATAATCACCATACGCTGTTAATATATATGGTTTCCCGGTGAAATACCTTGCCGATCTTACTGCAAGTTCTATCGCATCTGATCCAGTTACACCAAAAGCCACTCTCACTTTCCCATTGATGCCAGAAAGCTCCGCCAGTTTCTCTGATAATTTTATCCTTTCCACATGTGGAAAATCAAAATAATGCGTCAATTTTGCCGCTTGTTCTGAAATTATTCTTGTTAACTCCTCATTACACTCCCCTAAAGAAGAAACAGAAAATCCGGCAAGCAGGTCGATATACTCTTTTCCATCCACGTCGTATAAAAAAGAACCACTTGCCCTTTCTACAATAGGCGTAACCCTGAAAATTCCCCATCCTACCTCACCAAAAGATCCATATTCAGCCCATTTCCTCGCAAGCTTTTTAGATTTCTGACCAAAAGGTGCCCCATCTATCCTTTCCTTTAGCTCCCGCTCAGTTAATTTAAATTTTTCTCGTTCTTTATAAAAATTTGTGTAGTTCTTGTCCCTTCCCATATCTCACTCCATAAAAAATTAAATTACAGTAAATCGTTATTATTCTCTTAATCAATAAATAATCTTCTGACGCTTCTATTTTTTCACTCTGGAATATACAATGAATGCTGTATCATCAACCAAAAACCTTATCAAAAGCGGTATTTCGTGCCCATTATTTTCCAAAAATAGCTTCAGATATCACAAGCTGTGAATTGCCTGCATCCAGTGTTCCCATGGCCTCTTCCAGTTTTTTCTTATCTATATTATCAAGAATATTTTCTGCTCCAATTAGATTCTTCATACACAATTCAGCCGCCCTCTTACCATCCATCCTGAATGGGAAAATATCAAGTCCAATCCAGCCATCATACCTGAACTTTTCAAGATAATACATAAACTCAACAGTCTCCTGAAGGTGTACACTCACAGCGATAAGATCGTCATCCCAATCACCATAAGCATCATTCATGTGAACATTGAAAAGTTTGTTATTCATGCATAGCAGTGCAACAGATTCTGCAGGTTTTTCTTTCGACATTAATGCATGCCCGAAATCTAACACAACTCCTACCCTATCTCCGCATTGCATTGAAAGGAATAGAGCTTTGCCAACATCTCCAATGGACATATATTTCCTTGGTTCTTTAAGCTTGTACTCAATACATACCTTCATATCCGGGTTATAATTGGTAATTTCGATAATGCTTTCTTTCAATACTTTCCAGTGTCTCTCGTAATCTATCTGAAAACAATAGTCAAATCCATCGCTCCCCAGCCATAAATTAACCATAGGGCAGTTGAGTTCTAAAGCCAGATCGATGGTTTTCTTGCATATATCCATAGCTGCGGCTCTTATCTTTGGGTCTGTATGAGTGATTGAGCCAAGTTTAAATTTTCTGTCTCCAAAAGTATTGGCAAGTATACTGGTAAGTGTGAGCCCATTCTCACTTAACCAAGATTTAAAATCATTGAGATTAATACCCTCTACTTGGGATGACATTATTTCAACCCCGCTTATCCCTTCAACTTCTCCCGCTATTTTGATAACATCCCTGAGCTCTGCCTTTCTTTCACTATAGCCCGATGGCAAAAATCTGTCTGCAGCTCCTCCAAGAGCCCAGAGTCCAACTGCATACTTAAACTTTGGCATTTCCCCCTCCTGAAATTATAATTAGTTAAACATTTTAAATAGCCATTTCCATGCCACCTGCAACATTAATAGCCTGTCCAGTAATGTACGAAGCATCATCAGAGGCAAGAAATAACACTACTCTGGCAACATCCTCCGGCTCTTCAAGTCTACCAAGAGGTATTAAACTTAGGTATTCTTCTATAACTTTTTCCCGGGTAATCCCCCTAATCTTACATTCCCACTTTATTTCTCTTTCCTGCATTGGGGTTTTGACAAGTCCAGGACAGACTGCATTTACATTTATTCCATCTGCAGCTACTTCCAGAGCCAAGCTTTTAGTAAAACCAAGAACTGCGAACTTTGAAGCAGTATAATGGGCAAGTAGAGGTGCAGGTCTTTTACCAGCTATTGATGCTATATTTACGATTTTACCTCCATTTCCATGCTTCAAAAACTGCTTAACTTCGGCCTGACAGCAGAAAAACACACCCTTTGCATTCACATCCATGTTGTAATCCCACTCTTCCTCAGTTAAATCTACCACCCTGTTCATGGTAGAAACACCAGCATTATTAATTGCAATATCCAGGCGATCAAACATGTCCACTGCTGTACTGACCATCATCTCACAATCAGATTTTTTCCTTACATCAACCTTTACAGGAATAGCTTTTACCCCTTCACTTTCGGCATTTTTAATTATCTCATCCGGAATAGGGTGGGTATAATATCCGAGAACAAGATTTGCGCCCTCCTTTGCAAACTCCATTGCAATGGATTTTCCAATCCCACTAGACGCTCCCGTAATAATCACCGTCTTTTCCACAAATCTTTTGCAACTCATTTTACCTCCACCCAATCATCTCTGTTAAAGTGTTGGATTATTTCAACAAGATAAAACCTTGTAACAACCATTTACACAACAAACATTCACTACTATAATTAATAAACCCTTGAAACCCACATAAGAAGAGAGTAAAAAATACCGGATTCAAATGTTTGCCTTACATTTCGGAAGCACTAAACATTTATGTCCCAGCCACGGGCAGAAAAAAACCGGGTATCTATACCTTTGCTTCTTCAATCTTTCGTAATATACCAGGAACCTCACTCAGTCGCTCTACAAGAAAATCCGCTTTACTCAGGTCCTCTGATCTATTATGATCACCAATCAACCCTATAACTACAAGTCCAGCATCTTTAGCAGATATTATACCTGCAAGTGAATCCTCTACAGTGACACCTTCATTGGGCTGAATCCCCAACCATTTACAGGCAGTTAAATAAGGTGTTGGATCAGGTTTAGATTTAACTACATCATCACTTGTAATTACAAACTTAAAAAAGTGTCTCAGGTTAAATCTATCAATGACAATATCCACAAGTTCTCTTTCACGATTTGTAACAAGTATAAGAATATATTCTCCATAAAGACTTTTTAAAACCGAAATCGCCTCCCTATTTAATGGGAAAACTTCTTTATAATACTTTTTTAATCTTTCATAATGACTGTGCAGTACCTTTTCAAAGGAGGTACTTGCATTAAACCTGCGTAAAATATCTCTGAAATATTCATCAAGTTTTACCCCCAGGTATTCCTTCGCAATCCCTTCAGAAACTTTGAGCCCTATTTCTTTAAATGTTTCTAACTCTGCTCTAATATGGAGGGATTCTGAATCAAGCAGAACGCCATCAAGATCCCACATTACAGATCTAAAAGGTTTTACAATATTCTTCTCCATAAAATCCTGGTAATCTTTCAACTTATATTAAAATATTTAATTATTTTTTATTTTTTTTATGTTCATAATCCACAATTTCATGCATTATGTCCTTTAATGCGGGATACGTGGCTATATACTTTTCAACATAAAACTTGTACTTTTCAGTATTTTTCAAATCAGGGACAATCTTTTCTTTGATCCTAACCATTCTCTCCACAGCATTGCCAATACTTGAGTAGAATCCAGAACCCACAGCCGCCAGAATTGCATCACCTAAAAGAGGTGCATTTGATTCTTCTGTTAATAGTATTGGTAATCCAAGCACGTCGCTCTGTATCTGCATCCAAAGAGTACTTTTGGTTGCACCACCGCATGCTATTATTTCCTCCGGTTCAAATCCGGCTTTCTTAAAATATCTCATAATATGCTCGGTACCATAAGAAACTCCTTCCATAATCGCCCTGTATATATGAAAGGGAGTATGTTTTAAAGAAAGTCCTAAAATAACTCCCCTAGCCTTTGAATCAACAAGTGGATTCCTGTTGCCCTGCCAGTAGTTAAGAACTATCAGGCCCTCAGAACCAATATCGATCTTCTCAGCTTTCTTACTCATATAATCATAAAGAGTTGAACCATCCTTTCTTGCTGAAGTTTCAATGTCCTTGGAAACAAACTGGTCTTTAAACCACTTGAGGACAGAGCCTGTAGAAATTTGAGCTCCTTCTACAACAAAATATCCTGGCATAACACAATCCGGAAAAGCACCAAAAATTCCTTTCTGAAAAAAGCCTTTATCGGTATGTCCGAGCATCAGATGGGAAGACCCGGTTATGAAGGCAAGTTTTCCCGGTTTTATAGCCCCCAGTCCAACCATGGCAATATAAGCATCTGCCCCACCCTGCAAAATTGGAATGCCCGAGGGCAAACCTGTTTCCTTCGAAACATCACTGCTGAGTTTTCCAATTTCAGAGCCAAGGGGAAGGATTCTTTCTGGAAACTTATCAATAACCTCAGAAAGACCAATTTCTCGATAAAAATCAACCGGCCACCCACCATTTCTAGGGTCGTAGTACCATCTCACAGTAGTATTATTAATACTACCAACATATTTACCAGTTAGCCTGTAATTTATATAATCCTGAAATTCGCATACATACTTCGTGTTTTTATATAAGTCAGGTTCATTTTCCTTAACCCAAAGTGCCTTACAGGGCATCCATTCTGCGGAAACACTCCCAAAGCCATTGTATCTAAGAATATCACTTTTTGCCCTGGCTATTCGCTCAGCCTGGGAATGGGACCTCACATCCATCCATATAATGGCATTTCGCAGTGGAGTGAAATCCTTATCAAGGAATACAACCGAACACGAGGTTGTATCAATTGTAATCCCATTAAAATATCTACAATCCAGTCCGGAGTTTTTTACAATGTCCCGGGCAACAACTATAAAACTTTCCCACCATTCATCAGGTTTCTGTTCAGCCCATCCAGGTGCAGGAAAATACGTGGGATATTCAACGTATTTTTCATACCTCAGTACTCCATTTTGATCAAAAACTGCACCTCTTACTGACTCAGTCCCAAAATCAAAACCTATAAAATAATTCTCTTTTCCCATATCTTATTATCCCCTCTCTTACTATTTCCTCAAACAAGAATTATATTCAGAAGACTTTATGCAGTTAATGTTTTATTCTTCAGATAATATATGGACTTTCTTCCTGCTTTTTCTCGCACTCGATTGATACCGGTTTATATAGTAGTTAATAACCATTACGATGAGCAGCATAAGACCCCATATGAATTTCCTGAAGAAGGGACTAAAATTAAGAATATTGAATCCACTCTGAAGGCTCTGGAGAATAATAAGTCCAAGCACAAGTCCGAGAATACTTCCATAGCCTCCACTCACATCAGTACCACCAAGCACAGCAACAAGTATTGCCTGAAGTAGGTAGGCATATCCATATCCAGGTCGTATCGAGTTAACCCTTGAAATCATAATTATAGAAGATACACCTGCAAGCAGACCGGTAATAATGTATGTCTGCATTAAAACAGAAGAATTGTTAATGCCTGAAAATCTTGAGGCAATAGGATTGGAACCTACCATGAACATACTCATACCAAGCGGAGTTTTACGGAGGATTATAGCAATAATTATGGTAGCCCCTATAAATATTATTAAAGGCATCGGTAATATTCCGATCGTACCACTCCCTATAAAAAGGAACTTTTCAGGAAATGTATGTATTCCATGTCCCTCAGTTATAATTATTGCGGTTCCGAGATAGAGTCCCATTGTCCCCAAAGTTGCTAGTATAGCCGGAACACCAACATGAGCAATTAAGAATCCATTTATTAATCCGCAAAAAGCAGATAAAACAAGCGCCACCAATATTGCAAAAAATATAACTGAAAATACACTACCTTCTCCAGGGTAAGTTTTAAGAATAAGAGCCGAAACTACACCGGTAAGGTTTGTTATTGAGACTACAGAGAGGTCTATTCCACCCGTTATCAATGCTATCATCATCGCAATTGAAAGAAGTCCAAACTCCGGAATCTGGCTTGTCATTGATTGGAAGTTTATCAATGTAAGAAATTTTGAAGGAAGAGAAATTGAAATGGCCGCTATTACAAGAAACATTATGATAGCCAGAGCTATAAGGTTCATCCTCTTACCAGCCAACATCGACCTCCTGAACCAATATTATTGGACAAACGAAACTCTCTTATCTCTTACTGCCCCTATCTTCTTTGGTATCAACCTCGCTTACATAAAAACTCAATCTTCTAAATCAATATATTCATTCAGATATACTTTATTATCCACTTTAATATAGCTATATAAGCATTACCTTAAATACATTAGAGATCTTTTAGCCCTTAGCTTACTCTGATAATATGTAATACTTACACCAATAATGATAATCATACCGATAAAAAACTGATGCCAGTAAGAACTCAAACCCATAAGTATCAGGTTTTTTTCAAGTACAATTATCATTGCGACACCGAGTAATGTGCCTATGATTGATCCAGAACCACCAGTTATTCTTGCACCACCCAGGACTACTGCAGCGATTACACCCAATTCATCTCCAACAATATACAACGGATTGCTATATCTTATTAGAGATACATGCATTACACCCATTATACCGGCGAGGAAACCAACGTAACAATAAATAAAAATTTGAATGCCCACAATATTAAAACCGGCTCTCCTAGCAGCTTCCCTATTTCCACCTATTGCATATATACCCCTTCCCAACATTGTAAATCTCAATATTATCCAGGTCAGAACTACAATCCCTAAAAGGATAAGAGCATATATCGAAAGTCCATAGGTGGTTCCATCAGCCTTAACAAGATTGAAGACATTTTTTGCACCAAAAACTTTAAAACTATCCGGCAACCCACCCACATTTATAGCTTTCGTTCCGATAAAGGTCAGAAGAGCACCATGAAAAAGATTGAGAGTTCCAAGAGTGGTTATAAGAGTTGGCAGCTCAAAAATTGATATCAAAAGTGCATTGATCGCGCCAAGAGAGATGCCCAGAAGACATGAGATCAATAAAGCAAAATAGATATTATCAATCCCTGTGGCTATAAGCACATTCACAGAAACATACTGTCCAGCTATGGCTATAGCAGTAAAGGATACATCTATTCCTCCAGAAAGTAGAACGATAAAAACACCAAGCGCAAGTAAAGCCATACCAGCGCTACTTTTAATAAGGTCAAAAAGATTTTCAAAAGTGAAAAATGAAGGATTAATTCCAGTTAACACCGCGGAAAAAAGTAAGAGAACTATGAAGAGATAAAACTCATTTCTCTTAAACACTCTCCTCTTAAACATTATACCACCTCACTTTTAACCTGGCTCGAAACAACTTTAAAAATCTCCTCTTCGGTAACACCTTCAACATTATCGATAATCTTCTTAACCTCTCCATTTACCATTATCAAGATTCTGTTACAATTAGTTAATACTTCTGGTATTTCATCAGAAATAATTATTATTCCTATTTTTCTATTCGCCAGTTCCCTTATTATGGAATGTATGTTACTCTTTGAGGCTATATCTATTCCCACAGTAGGACTATCAAGAATAAATACTTTCGGATCAGTGGCAAGCCACTTAGCAAGCACCACTTTTTGTTGATTTCCTCCAGAAAGGGTCTGGGCAGGAATTTCACCCGATGGAGCCTTAATGGAAAGATCCTCCATCCACTTCTTAACAGTACTATCTATCTTCTGCTTCCTTAATAGACCAGCTCTCCCTTTTAATTCTTTCAGTATGGTAACTATGATATTATTTTTTATTGCCTGTTTTAAAAACAGCCCCTGGATGAGTCTGTCTTCAGGAAGATAGCTGATTCCCAGCTTTACTGCTTCCTGTGCTGATCTTATTTTTACTTTCTTACCCATAAAATATATTTCTCCGCTATCGGGCTTATTCAAACCAAATATGGAAAGTGCAAGCTCCGTTCTTCCCGAACCCAGCAATCCAGTAATTCCAAGAATTTCTCCTCTTCTAAGCTTAAAACTTACATTTCTGAATTGTCCTTCTTTGGTAAGATTCCTAACATCAAGAATCACATTTTTATCCACATCACCTGATTCTTCATAAACAAACTTTTGCATTCTTATCTTCTTGCCAGTCATTAAATAAATAAGCTTATCATTATCAAGTTCGTCTGTTGGATATTCTCCAACCTTTTTTCCATCTCGAAGCACCGTCACTTTCTCTGAAATTTCAAACACTTCACTCAATTTGTGACTGACAAAAAGTATTGAGATACCCTTTTTCTTCAATTTTAAAATTACAGAAAAAAGGTGGTCAATTTCCTCTCTTGTCAAAGCTGAAGTTGGTTCATCCATTATTATCAGCCTTGCATTTTGTGTTAGGGCCCTGCAAATAGCAGTGAGCTGCTTCTCCGCCATAGTGATATTTTCAACCAATTCATCAAGGGGCAATTTCTCTTCTATTTCAGCCAGCGCCTTTTCTGCAACTTTTTTAACCTCTGGCCATTTAAGTATCTTTATATTTCTTTCCACCATCTGATTTAAGGATATATTTTCAGCAACTGTTAGATTTGGAAAAAGGGATAGGTCCTGATAGATAACCTGTATGCCAGCTCTTATTGAATCTATAGCGTGAAGATGTCTGTATTCCTTGCCTTCGATTATTATCTTCCCTTCATCAGGCACCTCTACTCCCGCAATTATCTTAATAAGCGTCGATTTGCCCGATCCATTTTCGCCGACAAGACAATGTATTTCACCATATCCTATACCCATATCCACATTATCCAGCGCCTGAACACCTACATACGCCTTACTAATATTTCTCACCTCAAGGAAATTACCTTCCATCCTTCACTATCTCCCTTTATTACTTATAAAAACACAGCATCAAGCAAAAACACTGTGAAATGATTAAATAGAGCTAACTTAGACTTTTTATAATAAAACGCAAATTATTTATATTAGATAAATAATAAATCAACAGATATTTATATAAATTGTTCAAAGTTCGCCGGCACTGCAACATCTTTAGTTTTATCTTTCAGTAGGGATTTCTATTTTTCAGAAAACTCCCCATTCGTTCTAAATATATATATATATATATATATATATAAGGGTATGCACTGATTTTCATAAAACAGTGCATACCCCAATTAATGCTAAGAACTATAGTTTATAGCTTCCATCCGGGTTTCTCCACTCATCAAGATTATCCTTTGTTACATCAACCCAAGCTTGGCCGTAAATAATTGGAACACCCGCCTTATTTTTCTTAATTGTTATACTCTCGTAACCTGGTTTTCCAAGATTCATCCCTTCCTTGATTTCCTTGCCCTGAAGAGTAAGGTATGCCACATAAGCAGTCACATAACCAGCATCTGCAGGCACCCAAAAATGAATTGAAACTGCAGCCCCACTCTCAAGATAATCCCCAGCAACGGAGGGTAAACAGGTTCCGAAAGCAGCTGTTTTGCCAATTTTACCTTTTTCTTCAATGGCTCTCGCAGCACCAGGAACCGTAGTCATTGCGCTTCCCATAATACCTTTGAGATTTGGGTATGTCTTCAAAAGCTCAAGCGACTTTTCATAGGCTATCTGCTGATTTTCTTTCTCTTCGATTCTTGGTGTAACCATCTTCAAATTAGGATACTTTTCTTTGGCCTGCATTTCCTCACCATCTACCCACTCATTGTGTGTGGTTGAGGTGAGATGCCCGACAAAAGCTGCCCATTCCCCTTCATAATTCATCCACTTTGCCATTACATCCATCATATGCCTTCCGTAAGCTATATTATCAAATGCTTCAACATCATAGCTTACCTGTCTCTGGTTAGATGCCTCATGGGTAAATGTAAGGATTCCTGCGTCATTTGCCTTTTTAAATGCAGGCACTAGAGACTCAGGATCGTTTGGAACCACAAGTATTGCATCGACTCCCTTCGCAATCAGGTCTTCAACAAGAGCAACCTGTGCAGCTGGGTCCGCAGTATCTGCTCCGATCTGATATGCCTTTACATCATCAAACTTTTTGTCGAATTCCTGAATTCCCAATCTCATGTTGTCAAACCACGCAACTCCCTCAAGTTTAACAACCATTACAATTTCATACTTCTCTTTCTTTGCAGCGCCTTCTTCTTTTGTCCCACCTGCCAGTGCAGCCACTGCTCCCAGCATCAACAAAACCACAAACGCAACAATAATAAACAACCGGTACCTAATCATAAAACACCTCCTAATATTTTATAATTTTTAGATATGGGCGCTCATGTTTCCAGCCGCCAGAACGACTCATGCTTGCTGAAAAATTCGCCCATTAAATTGCCACTTTTATCGGTTTTAGAATAATTACTCATATATCTTATTCTGGATTCTTCAGTAAGATCCCTAATGAGATAAGGAGTATTAGTCATGAAGGTAAATAATTGTTGTATATGCATACGTATTAAATAATTAGTTAAATATAATTATTTTATATATATAAGTAAAGTCTTATTTTGAAATAATAACAATCTTTTTCAATGATATTAAATAAAAAACAAAATCTATC
>CAZFGQ010000057.1:2072-18314 GCA_964518675.1 uncultured Spirochaetota bacterium | reverse complement strand
AATTGTAAGTATCAGTTGCATTTTTAATGTTTTTGTATCATTCTTTATTAATTATAAACAAAAAATATTGTTTTTGTATAAGAATAAATATTTTATATTATTTATCATTTTCTAACCTAAATGGGATTTTTATTAAATTTTTCGTGATTTAAAAATAATTGATTATTATTGATAATTTTTTTCTTGACATGACTGGATATTTTTGTATAATGAGTTGCTGTAAACCATTACAAATATATAAGGGTATACAATTTAATAAGTAAGCAAATGCGCTTGTAATACTTATTCCGCCTCTAGTGGTAACTATTTTTGCAAACAAATACATAATAAGAGGGCTTTCTCTGGGTGCTGTAAAACAATAACTGTTCTTTAGTATTTCCATTTAGAGACTGAAAATATGGAGTTACAGAAGAAAGTGAGAATTTTGAAATATTTTAGTAATCGATTACAATAAGAGAAGGAGTAGCAGTATGAGCGATATCAATAGACGATGGAGGCTTATCGGTGACCTACCGAAAGTGGGGATCAGACCTACCATAGATGGTAGAAGAATGGGGGTTAGAGAATCTCTGGAAGAACAAACGATGAGAATGGCAAGAAATCTTGCATCGTTTATAGAGGAAAATGTAAGGTATCCAAATGGTGAACCTGTTCGATGTGTAATTGCTGATACATGCATAGGTGGTGTGGCTGAAGCTGCGATGGCTGAAGAAAAGTTTAAAAAAGAGGGTGTAGGCATAACAATTACAGTTACACCTTGCTGGTGTTATGGGGCAGAGACAATGGAGATGGATCCTCTCAGGCCTACAGCTGTCTGGGGTTTCAACGGCACTGAAAGGCCTGGGGCTGTCTATCTTGCAGCTGTTCTGGCTGCCCATGCCCAGAAGGGACTCCCCGCGTTCGGGATATACGGCCGTGATGTGCAGGATGCTGGAGATGAAAGCATTCCTGAAGATGTTCAAAAAATGATTCTACAGTTTGTTAGGGCGGGGTTGAGCGTCGCAATTATGAGGGGTAAATCCTATCTTGCAATGGGTGGTGTATCTATGGGAATAGCTGGTTCAATTGTCCACCCGGATTTTCTTGAGAAGTATCTTGGAATGAGATACGAGATGGTGGATATGAGCGAGTTTGTGAGGCGTCTTGAGTTGGAAATATACGATAGAGAGGAATATAAAAGGGCATTGAAATGGGTGAGAGAAAATTGCAAGGAGGGTCCTGATCCGAACAAACCACATCTGAGGTTCGATGATGAGAAAAGGAGGAAAGATTGGGAAACAGTTGTAAAAATGGCTCTGATTGCTAGAGACTTGATGGTAGGAAATCCAAAACTTGCCGAAATGGGATGGGGCGAGGAAGCACTGGGACATAATGCAATAGCGAGTGGTTTTCAGGGGCAGAGGCAATGGACCGACCATTTTCCAAATGGAGATTTTCTTGAAACGATTCTGAATTCTTCCTTTGACTGGGATGGACCTAGACAGCCATATATAGTGGCTACTGAAAACGACTACCTCAATGGGATATCGATGTTGTTTGGACATCTTATCACGGGAACCGCCCAGATTTTTTCTGATGTGAGAACATTCTGGAGCCCTGAAGCAATTAAAAGGGTAACTGGAAAATATCCTGAGGGGATTGCAGAAAATGGAGTGATTCATCTGATAAACTCCGGCTCTACAGCTCTCGATGGTACAGGACAGCAGAGTAAGGATGGAAAGCCAGCTATAAAGCCCTTCTGGGAGATAGAACCTGATGAAATCAAAAAATGCCTTGAGGCAGCAAGATTCTGCCCCGCTAACAGGGAGTATTTCAGGGGAGGAGGTTTTTCGACAACGTTTGTTACGAGAGGGGGAATGCCCGTTACAATGTGCAGACTCAATCTGGTTGATGGTCTTGGCCCTGTTTTGCAGATTGCCGAAGGATATACCGTGGATCTTCCAGATGATATTGCAAAGCCACTAATAGAGCGCACAGATCCGACCTGGCCAACCACCTGGTTTGTTCCGAACCTCACCGGTAAGGGACCATTCAGGGATGTTTATTCGGTGATGAATAATTGGGGTGCAAATCACGGAGCCATCAGCTATGGACATATCGGCGGAGAGCTGATTACCCTTGCCTCTATATTGAGAATTCCTGTAGCAATGCATAATGTACCCTCAGAAAGAATATTTAGACCAAAAGTGTGGAGCTGTTTTGGGAATTATGATTCTCAAGGTGCGGATTTTAGAGCGTGTGAAAACTTTGGCCCTCTTTATGGGAAATAATTTGTGTGGATAAATCCGGGTGGCAAAAGTTGGGATTGAATACATGATAATGGTCATGGTTAAGAAGTTTTTGGATAGTCTTCTCGAAAACCATGTTGGGTAGGTAAAAAGTAAGGATAATTTAGAAAGGGGGTGGGAAGAGGTATTAAAGAATATTAGTCTCAAAATCTAACAAAAAAATAAAAATTAGGAGGTAGTTATGAGTAAGAAATTTTTTGTGTTTCCGGTGTTTGTTTTAAGCCTTTTACTGGTTATTGGAAGCTTTTCCATGGTATTTGCAGGTGGCTCAAAAGCTGAAAAGAAGGCCGCTGAGGAGGAGGGTGTCAAGAAAGAGGAGCAGATTGTGCTGAAATGTGCATTTATTGGTGGTGCCAATTATGAAGAGCTATACAAGGCTATACCGGAGTTTGAGGAGAAAACGGGGATTAAAGTTGAGATAGTTTTCAAGGGAGATGGTTTTCAAATCGATAAGAAGCTGAAAACAGATTTTGCTGCAGGCACGGTTGATTATGATGTTTGCTGGGATCATTCGAGCTTCTTTACACAGTATATTAAGGCCAAGGGAATTATTCCTCTTGAAGATTATTTTACAGAAGAAG
The DNA here is from genome assembly GCA_964518675.1 of uncultured Spirochaetota bacterium. Classification (GTDB taxonomy): domain Bacteria; phylum Spirochaetota; class B62-G9; order B62-G9; family CAZFGQ01; genus CAZFGQ01. The sequence goes on along the minus strand of CAZFGQ010000057.1, from coordinate 15,445 downwards.
AGCTATCGGATCATATTCCAATGATATTGAATGCGGGCAGAAAAGATGGTCATCTGTGGATTATTCCAAGACACTTTGACATTAGCTGTCTGCATTACAGAACAGATATTTTCAACGATCCTGAGTACCAGAGGAAGTTCAAAGAAGTCACTGGAATGGATCTCAAAGTTCCCGAAACATGGGATGAGTTCAAGGCTATAGCCCTTGGCTTGCAGAAGATCCTGCCTCCGGGTATGTATGCAACCCAGTTCGCTGGAAAGGAGGAAGCATTAACGGGAAGGTTTTACGAAATATTACTTGCTGAAGGTGGAGAGTTCTTTGATAAGAACTGGAAACCTGCATTCAATGGTCCAGCAGGTGTAAAGGCAGCTACAATGCTGAGAGATCTGTATCAGGCAGGTGCCATGCCGCCGGGTATGACGAACTTTGTTTGGGAAGATGTGGCAAAGAACTGGGTAGCAGGTAATATTGCCATGTATACTGAGTGGTATGGGTGGTATTCGTATTTCCAGGATCCCAATGCAAGCAAGGTTGCCGGGAAGTTTGATATTGCCAGACAGCCGATGGGCGATGGCGGAATCCATTCAGGATGGGCTGGAGATCATGCATTCTCTATAACTGCTGCCAGCAAGCACAAGAAAGAGGCTGCTGAGCTAATAAAGTTCTTGACCAGTCCTGAGAGCCAGTATAGAGAGGCTAAGCTTGGTTTCCTAGTAACAAGGCAGTCTGTATGGGATAGAATGATCAAAGAGGCAGAGGCATCGGGAAATCCTCTGGATGTCAAGAGGTTAAAGCTCGCACAGTTGCAGGCATCCGAGGATTTTAGGACTCCGCCACTTGTGGCCGAATGGCTTCCATCTTCGGATATTCTCTATCCAATTCTCCAGGCTATAATCCTGGGTGACAAAGAGCCGAAAGAAGGTCTCGATGAGGCTGCAAGAAAGGTTGAGCAGATGATGAGCGAAGCAGGATACTATTAAAATTGATTTTCAGGCGGGAAGATATTGTATCTTCCCGCTTGAATTTTCGTATAAAATAAAATAATAATAAAAGGAATACCCCCCAGGTCGGTGGGGTTTTTATATAAAAACCTAATTTGGAAATGGTGATAAGGATGACAGAATACAGTAAATTAAAGAGCGAAAGTCTAGCATCAGTATTCAAAATTGAGAAAAGGCTTCCTTTTATTCTTTTACTACCTGCAATTATAATAATGATCTTTGTAGTTGGTTATCCCATGATATACTCACTTTACATTAGTTTTACCAACTACACTCTGTTAAGTAAATCAGCTCCAAAGTTTGTTGGGTTTAAAAATTATTTAACACTATTTCATGATTCTGTATTTCTAAGAGCTCTTTTACGAACAATTATCTATATGCTTATTGCTGTGAATGCTGAGTTTATTCTTGGTTTGTTGATAGCAAATGCAATGTCGCATGTAATTCGTGGTCAGGGAATACTGAGAACAATTATGATGATGCCGATGATGTTTGCCCCTGTTCTGGTAGGATTTCAATTTAAATGGATATTTAATGACCAGGTAGGCCTGATAAACAATATCCTGTATGAAATATTCGGTCATCCAGTAATTATACCATGGCTTATTAAAAAACCCCTCGGATTTATTACAATTTTGCTTGCCGAGATATGGATGAACACACCTTTTATGGTGATAATCTTTCTGGCTGGAATTATGGCTATTCCCGATGATATTCTGGAGGCAGCTGATGTGGATGGTGCTACTGAGTTTCAAAAATTCGTTCATATAACAATTCCCTCCATAACTCCTTTTATCTACATTGCAATGGCTGTAAGATCGCTCGATATTGCAAGGGCTTACGATCTGGTCCAAATAATGACTGGAGGTGGGCCTGCGCATCGAACAGAACTGATATGGACCTACGTATATCGTCTTGCCTTTACCAGTCAAAAGTTTGCTCTGGGAAGTGCAATGTCATTTATAACAGTCATCCTAGCGATACTTTTTACATACTATCTTTTCAAACAATTAATAAAGGCTAGAACAGCGAGGTAGAGGTATATGAGGAAAAGGAAAAAGACGAAGCATCTCTTTTCAAAGGTTATTACATTTATTGTTTTGCTGGTTTTTATCATACCCGTACTATGGCTTATATGGACTTCGATGAGGCCAAACATAGAGATAAATACCCGTCCACCCGTCTGGGTTTCTAAGAATCTTAACTTCGATTCGTATCTTGCTTTACTGGGGTTTGAGGTTAAGCATGAAGGGTTTGGTTTCGGAGAAAATGTACCTTTTGGAAAATATTTTCGTAATTCCATAATTTCTGCGCTTGGAAGTACCTTTTTTGCATTAATCATTGGAACGCTTGCTGCATTTGCGTTCTCACGATTTAACTTCAAAGGGAGAAATGGTATATTCCTTTCACTGATGCTTGCCAGGGCAATACCCGGTATAGCACTTAGTTTACCTCTTCTTGTTCTTTTCACCAGATTGGGTCTTTCTGATAGAGTCTATGGTTTGATAATTGCCTACACTGCAATGAATGTTCCGTTTACTGCTTGGTTAATGTCAGGATTTATCGGTGAAATACCCCAGGAGTTAAGTGAGGCAGCTCTTATCGATGGATGTTCACGATGGTCATCATTCATTAAAATAGAACTCCCACTTGTAGGACCCGGTCTTGCAGCCAGTGGAATTTTTGCCTTCCTGACCTCATGGAACGAGTTTGCGATCGCAAGTGTTATTACAAGGACAACTGCATCGAAAACCTTTCCTGTTGGCCTGTTTGACTTCACAGCTGAGTTTGTCTCTGATTGGCGTGGGATGTGTGCCATGTCGGTACTTATGCTTATCCCAGCGGTTATCTTTGTGATTCTGGTGCAGAGACAGCTTGTGAGAGGACTCACGCTTGGTGCTATAAAGGGTTGAGCAACATCTTATTTGGTTGTAAATAAGAATTAATAAATATAGGGGGAATTAAATGCAGAGACATGGGCAGGTCATAAAAATAAAACCTGGTAAACTTGAAGAGTATAAAAAGTATCACGCAGAGGTATGGCCAGAGGTGCTGGATATGATAAAAAAGTGTAATATAAGAAATTACTCGATTTATCACAAAGACGGATATCTTTTCGCTTATTTTGAGTATCACGGTGATGATTTTGAGAAGGATATGGAGAAAATGGCGGCTGATCCCGTTACACAGAAATGGTGGGCCATTATGAAACCAATGCAGGAGCCTTTACCCACACGGGCAGAGGGAGAGTGGTGGGCAGAAATGGAAGAGGTATTTCATATGGATTAGAGCAAAGGATGTAATACTAAAAGTATCAATGAACAATACTCTCTATTTAGAGGACTCAACTATAATTTTGTAAAATTACTTAGATGAAATTTTCAGGGGGAAGATAATATAATGGAAAAAAATAGAATCGAACAGGCTGCACCCCGTACAGAGAATTGTAAGAAGAAACTCGAAAGAATGAATAAAACCTTACATCATCAGGAGGCTGATAGGGTACCGATAAGCGATTTTTTCTGGAGCAGGTTTCTGAAGAGATGGAGGGAGGAGCTTGGACTTCCTGAGGATACCGATATTTATAGATATTACGATCTCGATTGGATAGTTACCGTACCAAATATGGACCCGCATATAAAGAACTTTGAAATTCTAAAGAAAACCGACGAGGAAGTTGTTGTAAAGACCGGTTTTGAGGCGATAATTCGCAAGAAGTTTGAGGACCCCATGCCTGCTTTTCTGAAGTTTGAAACCGACACAGTTGAAAAGATGAGGGCGTTTGAGTTTGATGATCCATGGGATGAAAGGAGATACTTCAGTGGAGGTGATAACCAGATTGCAGGTGTTGGGGATACATTTGTCCAGAATCTTCCTCCATGGGTAGAAACTGTTAAATCCCTTTATCCTGATTTTCCAGTATATGGAAGTGTATGCGAAGGGCATGAAACTTTATGGAGGATAATTGGCTCGGAGAATGTTCTGCTCTGGATTGCCATGTATCCGGATGAGGTTGCGAGGTTTGTTGAAAGAATAAATGAGTTCATGCTTGGGATTGCCGAGGCCCAGATTAAGGCTGCCGATGGAATGCTTGATGGGATGGTGATCTGGGGAGATGTTGCGTATAAAAGAGATCTATTTTTTTCGCCAGATTACTGGAGGAAGGTTTTTAAGCCAGGTGTGAAAGCTATTGTGGATCTCTGCCATAGTTACAATATCCCTGTAATATACCATGGATGCGGAAACACCAAAAAAATATTTGAAGATTATATTGAAATTGGGGTTGATGCTTACAATCCATTGGAAGCAAAGGCCAGCTTTGATGTGGTGGAATTGAGGCGGCAGTACGGTCATAGAATAGCCTTCTGTGGAAATATGGATGTGATTCAGTGGGCAAAATGTACTAAAGAAGAATTAAAACCCATAGTACTTCGAAAATTAAATGCTGCCAAAGGTGGTGGGTATATCTTTCAATCGGATCATTCTGTGCCTGATAATATATCTGGTGAAAATTACGATTATGTTGTTAAACTTGTAAGAGAATACGGAAAATATCCATTGCAACTTGGTGAATATGATATACCGGATATATCATAGATTCTGATTTTTACTAATCTGTTCAAAATAATGTTTTGTTGGAATTTTTGATAATAAGGCATTTACTGAAAATTTCAATACGTATACACTGGGATTCTAAGAAATGAACTCAAAGGAAAGGGTTATTGCCACTTATAATTTTGAACTCCCCGATAGAATTCCAATAGATTTCTGTGCGGAAGAATCAGTTTATGATGCTCTGATGAAAGCAACTGGAGTTAAGAATCAGCTTGAGCTTATGAAATATTTCCATGTTGATTTTCGATGGGCGAGACCTAAATGGATCGGACCTGAGCTGGTTGATGAGGATGGAAATCCCACAGATTACTTTGGGATACCGAGGGGAGGCGAGGGTTTCGGATATGCCTTAAGGCATCCTCTTGCACATGTTAAAACGAAAAGAGATGTGGATGCATACAGCTGGCCGAAACCAGAATACTGGGATTACGATGTGTTTGTTGAGGAATGCACCAGGTTTGAACAGTATGCGGTTTATGGTGGTGCATGGGGGTGGTTTTTCAATGCAGCGTGTGATCTCGTAGGTATGGATCGATTTTTTATTATGATGATAGATGAACCAGAGCTTGCCTTTTATATAATGGAAAAGACAACGGATTTTTTTTATGAGTGCTCTCGAATTATGTTTGAAAAGGCAAAGGGTAAGGTTGACATATTCTTCACAGGTGATGATTATGGAGCTCAAACAGGTCCTTTGATCAGCCTTGAATTATGGAGAAAACTCATTAAACCACATGTAAAAAGGCTATATTCCCTTGCTAAATCCTACGGTTTATACATAACACAGCATTCTTGTGGCTGCATTGTTGATTTTATTCCGGATCTGATAGAACTGGGACTCAATGCGATAGAACCGGTTCAGGTCAGAGCAAGGGGAATGGATTTTAAGACTCTTGTTGAAAGGTTCAAAGGTAAGGTTGTTCTTCAGGGTTCGATAGATACCCAGAGAACCCTTCCTTTTGGTACCCCCGAGGATGTCAAAAATGAGGTTAAATCAAGAATTGAACTTTTTAGAGATAAGGGAGGGTTTGTAATTGGCCCCACTCAGCATCTTCTGCCTGAGATACCCCTTGAGAATATACTCGCCATGTATGAAGCTGCATGGGAATATGGAAAGTTGAGCTGAATTCAATCCTTCAGGTTAAACTGATAAGTGTGTTTGTATTTTGTCAAATCAAACAATTTGTCAGTACCGTTTGTATTCTATTTTAAAGTTCAATGATTGCGATTTTCGCAATTATAAAAACTTTTGTTACACATTAAATCTAAACATTTGACTATTTTGAGTTGTTTTTGCTAATATAATAGCAAAAGTCGAGTTTTTTGAAGTATAGAAATCTGAATGCATAATAGAACTGAAAATGTTGTGGTGTCGGCGAACTTCGAATAATTTAAATAAATATTTGTTGATTTCTTTACCTTGTATCGATAATTTGCGTTTCAAAATGAAAACTCAAAATTGGCCTTATAAGTTATAAGTTTGTCAATATTACTTTACTTATTTGTTTTTTGTGATTATAATACTAAAATTATATTATTGGTAATAAAATTATATTGAAGGGGTTAAATTATGGAGGAGAAAGATTATAGATTTGAAACCCTGGCACTTCATGCTGGCCAGAAACCGGATCCTACAACTCTTTCAAGGGCTGTTCCAATTTATAGAACAAGTTCCTATATCTTTAGAGATACAAAACATGCTGCCGATTTATTTGCTCTGAAGGAAGAAGGCAATATTTACACCCGAATAATGAATCCAACGAATGAAATACTCGAAAAGAGGATGACTGTCCTTGAAGGGGGAAAGGCCGCTCTTGCGCTTTCATCGGGCACTGCGGCAATATACTATTCTATCATCAATATCTGTGATGAGGGCCAGGAGGTTGTATCAGCCAGTAATCTATATGGTGGAACCTATACCATGTTTGATACAATACTTCCACAGTTTGGTATTAAAGTCCATTTTGTTGATCCTGAGAATCCAAATGACTTTGAAAAATATATTAATGAAAAAACTAGGGTTCTATTCATTGAAACGATCGGAAATCCTGTACTGCAGGTTGCCGACATAGAAAAGTTTGCAAAAATCGGACAGAAATACAATATTCCACTGGTAGTTGATTCGACCTTTGCCACTCCTTATCTTCTGAGACCAATCGAATATGGAGCAAACATCGTTTGCCATTCTCTCACTAAATGGATTGGTGGACATGGAACAGCTATTGGAGGAATTGTTGTGGATGGTGGTAACTTCGATTGGTCTGATGAAAAGTTCAAACTCTACAATGAACCTGATCCAAGTTACCATGGATTACGGTGGGCACATGATCTGGGTGATGCAAATGAGGTTGCATTTACAATGAGAATGAGACTTGTACCGCTGAGAAATCTCGGTGCATGTATGTCTCCTGATAATGCGTGGATATTTCTCCAGGGACTTGAGACGCTACATCTCAGGATGGAGAGGCATTGTGAAAATGCAATGAAGGTTGCAGAATTTCTTAAAACTCATAGGAAGGTTAACTGGGTAAGATATCCCGGGCTTGAGGATGATCCATCTTATCCAGTTGCAAAGAAGTATCTTAAAAAAGGATTTGGTGGAATGGTTGTTTTTGGGATTAAAGGTGGCAGAGAAGCGGGTGAAAAATTTATCAATTCCCTGAAACTTATCTCACATCTGGCAAATGTGGGAGACGCAAAAACTCTTGCTATACATCCTGCAAGTACCACTCACAGTCAGCTCTCTGAGGAGGATCAACTTAAGGGAGGTATTACTTCTGACCTGATTAGGCTATCAATTGGCATAGAACATGTTGATGATATTATTGAAGATATTGATCAGGCTCTTTCCAGTGCCTGAAGTACAATAATGTTTATGGGAGGATAATGTGGGATATTTTATAGATAATTCCTTTTCAATAGGGCGAACGCCGCTTGTCAGGCTGAATAAAATTGTTGATGGAGGAAAAGCTCTAATACTTGCCAAGATTGAGGGTAGGAATCCCTCATATTCTGTAAAGTGCAGAATAGGAGCATCAATGATCTGGGATGCTGAGAAAAGAGGTGTTCTTAAAAAAGGAAAGGTAATTATTGAGCCAACCAGTGGAAATACGGGAATAGCACTTGCCTTTGTTTCAGCAGCAAGGGGTTATGACCTTATACTCACCATGCCAGATACAATGAGCATTGAGAGGCAGAAGATTTTACGGGCATTTGGTGCCAAACTTATTCTTACCGATGGCGCTTTAGGGATGAGAGGAGCTGTGGAAAAGGCAGAGGAGATGTACAATTCCGATCCAGAGAAGTATGTGTTGCTACAGCAGTTTAAAAATCCTGCTAACCCAAGAATTCATGAGGAAACAACCGGTCCTGAAATATGGAATGATACCGAAGGTAAGGTGGATGTTATTGTAGCCGGTGTGGGTACCGGTGGTACGCTAACTGGTATATCGAGGTATATAAAAAATAAAATGGGCAAAAAAATTATTTCAGTAGCTGTTGAGCCCGAAGACAGTCCCGTAATTACACAGAAACTTTCTGGTGAAGAAATAAGACCCGGTTCGCATAAAATCCAGGGTATAGGAGGGGGGTTCATTCCTGAAACTCTTGATCTAAGTCTCGTTGACATGGTCGAAACTGTTTCCAATGAGGAAGCAATGGAGTTTGCAAGGAGGCTGGCCCGTGAAGAAGGTATTTTGTCAGGAATATCCTCGGGAGCTGCGGCTGCAGTGGCCACTAGACTAGGGAAAAGGAGTGAGTTTGAAGGAAAGACGATTGTTGTTATTCTACCCGATTCTGGTGAAAGGTATCTCTCAACACCTTTATTTGAGGGTCTTTAGTATTTTAGGATTGCAGGACATGTTATAATTCTCAGAATAAGTTCATCACTCTTTCTCTGAGTTTATCTATGAACTCCTCGTATGATTCTCCTGAAAAAGTTAATGGTTGACCAAACGAAACTGTAACAGTTCTCCTTTTCAGGAGCCTTAGATTTTTTAAAATTTTCTCTTCAAGACCTTTTATCCCTACTGGAAAAACGGGCAGTGAAGTTTTTTGGGCGATATATGCCACACCCTTTTTGAACTTTTCAATTTTTCCTGTTTTGCTTACCTCCCCTTCGGGGAAGATTAAAATCCAGTTCCCCCTATCGGCCAGTTCTCCACAAAATGAGAGACTTGGTCTGTATGCAAGTGTTTGGGGTAGAGGAAATGTTCTGAAAAGGAAAGTAATTATATTAAATCCTATAATCTGTAGAAGCCCCTTTATTCCAACGGTAAAATGCCTCCTCTTTTCAGGTGTGACTTTCCTATTACTGGTAGTATATTCGTTTACCGCTTTTTGCTCATCCACAACCCTTCCATATCGTCTGAAGTATAAGGCAAATCTGTTCAATCCCATTGCGGGTGCGATTAATTCTCTGTATTTGATGGGAAGGGCAAGCAGAATAGCGACGGGATCGAGATCGGAAGTATGATTGGATGCAAGAAGAATCGGTTCTTTTGAACGGGGTAGGTTTTCAATGCCCCTACTCTTGACTTTCAAAAAAACCCTGAATGATGGCAGAATTATAAAGTCCATAATAAGTCTTCTGAATGGAGTGATTAATCTGGAAAAAGTCCATGTGGGGATCTTCAGTGGAGGAACTTTAGCTGGTTTACTGATTATCCGTTTAAGTTCTGAAATGGTTAAGTCAGGTGTTAATAATGATTCATCTATTTTAACTCCAAGTTTTTCTTCCAGCTCACATGCCACCTCGATTATGTCAAGCGAATCAAGACCAAAACCCTCTCCAAGGGTCAGGTTTTCGTCAGTGGTTTTGTATAGAATCCTTCTGATCAATGAGTCACCTGTTTCAGAAACCTCTTTTTCTTTGTCTAGTTTCTCTATGACTTTCCGTTTGATCTCGTATATTACAGGCTTCATGGTGGGGGTACGGGGAAAATCCTCCTCTTCCCAGATGTATATCTTCGACACACGCTGGTGGTGTTGAAGTTTCTTGTTTGCCTCTAGAAGTACCCTCTCGGGGTCGGTTTCTGGCTTTAGAAGCAGAACAGCAACTGGTTCTTCACCGCCGTTTGATTTGATTCCGAATACCACACAGTCTCTAACACCCTCCGTATTGAGGAAAGCGTTTTCTATATCCTCTGGATAGACATTTGTTCCATCAGATGTAACTATTACCTCCTTTTTTCGACCTTTAATGATTATATGCCCTTTATCATCTATTTCTCCAATATCACCTGTTTTAAGCCATCCATTCTGAAATGCAAGATTTGTGCTTTCGAGGTCTCCAAAATATCCAGGAGTAACATTTTCTCCCTTTATAAGAATTTCGCCGTCTGGACCCAGTTTTATCTGTTGGGTTGGAAATGGTTTTCCCACTGAATCACGTCTGTGGTGAAATGGACTGAACATTGTAACAATGGGTGCTGTTTCTGTAAGTCCGTATCCCTGAAATATTGCGTAAACAGCTCTTCGCCAGAACTCATGGGTCTGGCTGTCAAGTGCCGCTCCTCCGCATATAAAGGACCAGAAGCAAAACCCCAGAAATCCATGTATATCAAGTAGAAAAGGAATTCTCAAAGGATAGGGCAATTTTACTAGTTTTTCGAGTTTGCGTTCCAGTTTATCAAGTTTGCCTCGCCTTTCGAACTCTGTTTTCACATAATCAGCAAGCATTTTCATAACTCTGGGAACAGCAATGAGGGTCAGGATCCTGTTCTTTTTGATCTCTTCTGCAAGGATTGATGGAGAAAGCTCCGATGGAAAGTATATTGTACTTCCAAGAATTATGGGGATGAAAATCCCTGTGACCTGACCAAACATATGGCTATACGGGACACTGCACATTATCCTGAATGGTGTTATTAATCTTACGAGGAAATTGAACCGCTCCAGCGAGGATTCAAGTACGAGAAGATTTGACAGAATGTTTTTATGTGTAAGCATAACACCTTTTGGCCTCGAGGTTGTGCCAGATGTGAAAACTATCTCTGCCAGATCATCACTTCCTGTCTGGGGAGGTGAAATGGGTTGGGTTTCCCCGGAGAGGTTTTTAATATCATTAAAGTATATTTTATTTAACCCGATATCTAGCCCATTTTTATCGCAGATTACAAGCTTCGAGCCTGTTTTTTCTATAATGGCGTTTACAAACTCTTTGCTACTTCTCTGGTCTATTGGTACCACAACTCCTTCAGCACCGAGAATTGAGAAAAAGGCAACTACCCACATGGGGGAGGATTCTCCCCATAAAATTACCCTATCGTTTTTCTTGATTCCTTTCTCTTTCAGAACGGATGTTAAAGCGAGTATTTTTTTTCTTATATCTCCAAAGCTGTACAGTTTTTTCCTGAAACCTATGTTTTCAATAAGATACCGGCGTTTTTCCCATTTTTTCATAAAATCTACATATTCAAATAGTGACTCTCTTTTAATCATTATAACCTTTCTTCCGATGTTCCATTATAAAAAGCTCTTTAAAATCTCGATTTCCTCAGAGTCGGTTTCTGGCTGGATTATATATTTTTTTAGCTGTCCTGGTATTAAAAGCGTATCTCCTGCCTTAAATCCAACATCGAGCACATTATTTTTAATTGTTCCCTTTCCTTTCAGTACTGAAAGGGTATGAAAATATTCACCGCTGATTTTTATCTCCATAGAATTATTCAAATTTCCATAGTCAATATTAAAGTATCTGTTTCTTATTACGGGGACAAATCTATTTCTTGTTGCTCTACTATACCTTACGATTATTTCATTCATTAGTTTTTTCCATTCCTCTCCTGAGGCGAAGTTTATAACATCAAGTGCTTTTTCTATGTGTAGTGGTCTTGGTTTTCCATCCGGTCCAACCCTTCCCCAGTCATACAACCTGTACGTTGTGTCTGAGTTTTGCTGGATCTCACATACCATAATTCCTTCAATGAGTGCATGAACAGTACCTGTTTTTATGAAAAGCACATCACCTTTTTTCACCTCAACCCAGTTTAGCGTTTCCTCTATTTTTCCATCCCGGAGCATTTTCTCAAAGCTTTCCCTTGTATAGCCTTCCTTCAGTCCCATTATGAGCTTTGCACCGGGGGGTGCGGACATTATGTACCAGCATTCGGTTTTTCCCATCTCATCAGGGCTTTCATGTGTCATCGCATACTCATCATCCGGGTGTACCTGTACAGATAATCTGCGATTGGCGTCTATAAACTTAATTAAGATCGGAAATCGACCATTTTTTGTTGGTGGAGAGATATCCTCTCCGTACGTTTGAACCAGCTCGTGGAGAGTTTTTCCTTTTAGAGGGCCATTAGCCACAATGCTTACATCTTCACCGTGATCTGATATCTCCCATGATTCGGCAACTATCTGACCTTTGGGAATCACCTTTCCAATTTTTTCAAGGTTTCTTCCTCCCCATATGTATGGCTTATAGATAGGTTTAAAGAGCAGTGGATACAGCTTCGGATTTTCCATTTTTAGATTCTCCTCAGGGAATTATTCTCTATTGTTAATTCATAATGTAATAATTACAAAATATATTTTATAAGATAGAGATTTTCTTGAATTGTAAGCCTTCTTTAATTATAATGGATTAGAATTAAATCGATGCATGTAAAATTGCAAGTAAAATTGATATTAACAATCGTTACAAAAAAAACATTTTATTTGTTTTTCCATAAAATGCCGGGAGTTTGAATTAATACCCTTAATTTTATCACAGAACCATAAATACATTAAATAAATAATAAGAGGAATGATAGATGGCTGAGAACAAAAATGTACTTGCAATTGGGGCACATCCCGATGACGTTGAGTTTATGTGTTCTGGAACATTAAAGCTTTTAAAAGATGCTGGGTACAGGATTCATATAGGTATTGTTGCTAACGGTGATTGTGGAAGTATGGTGGAACCACCAGAAAGCATCACAAAGATCAGGATGGGAGAAGCAAGGGATGCAGCAAAATTACTTGATGCCGAGGTTTATCCGATTGGAGAACTGGATCTAAGGGTTCACTACAATGATGTTACGGTGATGAAGGTAACAGAATGTATAAGACGTGTAAACCCCATCATTGTTTTTACCCATCCCCATGAGGACTATATGGCAGATCATGAGGTAACAAGCAGGCTTGTCAGAACTGCCTGTTTTGCCGCTCCGATACCAAATTATTATACGTATTCCTCCAATCCCGCCCCTCGGACTAAGGATATACCGTATCTTTTCTACTGGAGTCCACTTGAGGGAAAAGATATATATGGTCGATTTGTAAATCAGAATATCTATGTGAATGTGACCTCTGTCGTGGATTTCAAAGCCGAGATGCTTTCATGCCACAGGAGCCAGAGAGACTGGTTAATGGAACAGCATGGGATGGACAAATACATAGAAACCATGAGAAACACGGCCAGGGTGTACGGAAAGGTATGTGGATTTGAGTATGCAGAGGGCTTTATACAGCACAGGGGAAATGCATATCCCCAGGATAATATTTTAAAAAGCATACTTGGGGATCTTGTTAAGGAGATTACCTGAAGGTGTGGGCTTTTTCTGCGGGAGGTTTATGAATCCAACCTCGCAGTATCCTGAAGAGCTAAAAGGTTTTAAAATGAAGTTTTTATTCCGGGAGAAACCACGAGGTTTGGGAATCTTTTTCAATGTTACTGATGAAGCTGCCAGGAATGTTTTGGAGCTATACGGTTCAAGAGGAAGTATCCTGTGTGAGGGAACGGTTTCACAAAATCCTGGAGGAAAAATGGTG
>CAZFGQ010000057.1:0-1972 GCA_964518675.1 uncultured Spirochaetota bacterium | reverse complement strand
TATAATTTATGGAATAAGTTAAACTTCAGAAGGAGGGTAATATGGGTGAGATTAATCTGCTGTCTACAATAAAAGGTTCTATGCTGGAAGGTTTTTTCCCTGCAGGATGGAACCTGGAGAAAATTGACAGGTGCTGTCAGAACAACCCGGAGGATGTGTATAAACACCAGGATTTCTGGAATAAGGATTTTTCTGTTGTTGGTTGTGATTCTCTGGAGGATTTTGAAATTTATATGGGCCATGAGATTGCCATGGAAATCAAACGAGCAAAGGAAGAAGGTAAAAAGTTGATCTTTATCCTGCCAGTGGGACCAATGGGTATGTACAGGTGGGTTGTATTTTTCATTAAGAAATGGAATATTGACTGCGGACATGTATTTGGGTTCAATATGGACGAGTGGAGTGACAGTGAGGGTAATACCCTACCAAGCACAAATCCTGGTGCTTTTCAATACGCAATGGAACATGCTCTGTATGGTCCACTTGGTGAGCTTACCGTACCGGAAAACCAGAGGCATTTCGCTACAAAGGAAGTGCTTCCCAATTACAGCGAGAAAATCTTTGAATTGAAGGATAAAGGGGCAAAATTGGTGGTTGTATACGGTATAGGAAGGGTGTTTCATATAGCCTTCTGGGAACCTCATTTTGCAGGTGAGTTTTCATCAGAAGATGAGTGGAAAAAACAGACGTACAGGATTGCTGCAAAACTCCACCCGCTGACAATAGAGCAGAATGCCATCACGAGCTTTAAAAGCAGAACCACGCTGGTTTCTGCCAGGGCAAATACAATCGGACCTGGACTATTCCTGAAAGCTGATTATGCAATAGGAGGTGCTGATGGGGTTCTTGGAAGGGGTATGATGTGGCAGGGAGTGAGCCTCTGGGTTACCCTTAGATACGGTCCTGATCCATGGGTTCCTTCTAGCTATATGCCAACGTTACCCGGTAAGCTTTTCTTCCTCAAGGAGCTTGCCGGCCCACTGGAACCGGAACTGCATTGAGAGAAATCGTGGAAGGTTTATTGGTACCTTTTGGTGCATGTGATTATAAATCCTGCTTTTTCGGATAGATTTTGGTAGATGTCCGGTAATGATAAACAGGATATAAAATATTTTTATCATAAAATTTATTTTTAATTTCCCTGGTACAGCTAGTCCAGGTGTGTCTGAGTTGATAATTTTGTATTGGCTTCACCATAAACAATATATTTCTGGAGATTGGTGTAAAAGCCAAGTAGCACGGTGTTATAAAAGGTTAATAAGGAGATTTATTTATCATGAAAGAAAGCATTGAAATTCTCGACCCTATACCTGTTGAAATTACAGCTGATGAGATTTTAGGGAGAATGCGAATAAGAAAAATAAACCCAGATCTGGAATCAATGGTTGGTCGGATTGTTAAGCAGGCTGAGAAGATTTCAAGACCAAAGGGGGTATTCAGAATATCTTTCATTGAAAAATGTTCTGATGAAACGGTAAGTATAGACGGAATTGTGTTCACCAGCAGGATACTGGCTGTGAATTTTAAAGATGTTCACAGGGTTTTTCCTTTTGTTGTAACGGCCGGGATGGAGCTGGAAACGCTGAAACCCGGAAAAGACAGATTTATTGAGGAATATGTAATAGATGTTGTTAAAGAACATATATTGTCAAAGGCAAGGGAGCATCTTGTTCATTATATAACTGATAAGTATAAGATAACAAAGTATGGATATATAGAGCCTGGATCTTTGAGTTCCTGGCCGGTGGAGCAACAAAAGGAACTCTTTCAATTGCTTGGTGATGTTGAGAAAATGATCGGTGTCAAACTAACAGAAAGTTTTATGATGAGACCAATCAAATCAGTTTCGGGAATACTGTTTCCTACAGAGATCGATTTTCAGACCTGTATGCTCTGCCCACGGGAAAAATGTCCAGAGAGAAAAGCTCCGTACAATCCCGAAATGCTTGAAAAGTACAGTTTAAAGTGATGG
>CAZFGQ010000056.1:0-18499 GCA_964518675.1 uncultured Spirochaetota bacterium | reverse complement strand
AATTTACCTCAGCCATTTCTTTACAAGGGCATCATATGTTGGAGTGCCAAGCACCTCATCAAGCCCTTTATTTATCATATCAAGCAACTCTTTATTACCCTTCTGGACGGCTATCCCGTAGTATTCCTCTGTAAAGGGTTCACCAACAATCTTAAGCTTTCCTTTGTACGTGGGATTCTGAAGGGCAAAGTTTGCAGCTACAGGAGTATCTGCAACAACCCCATCTATTCTGCCATTAACAAGGTCTTCAAAGGCAAGTCCGATCTCATCGTAGGTCTTTAACTCAACACCTTCCACTTTTTCAACCTCGAAAGCACCGGTCGTTCCAATCTGTGCTCCTACCTTCTTCCCCACCATATCCCGTAGTGTTTCCACACCCTGAGTTTCCTGCCTTACAATTAGAACCTGACCTGCATTAATGTATGGCTTTGAGAAATCCATCTCTTTTTTTCTTTCTTCAGTAATAGTTACCGAAGACATAACCGCATCATACTTTCCAGCAGCAAGCCCCGCGAAAATACCATCCCATGCAGTATTCTTAAACTCAACCTCAAATCCAGCGGCTTTTGCTATCTCTTTCATCAGGTCAATATCAAATCCAACAATCTCTTTTGTCTGTTCATCAATGTACTCCATAGGCGGCCAGGTCGCATCAGTTGCAACAACAATTTTCTTTTTCGCCCCTTTCTCTTCTTTCTTTGTACCACCAGCAAATAAAACTCCTGCAATAACAAAGACACTAACCACGATCAGAAAAATCTTTTTAACCATCTTTAAACCTCCTGAATATTTAAATAAAGAAATTTAAGTTACAAATCTGGATTGAATCTACTTAAAATGAACTTAGTAAAATTATGCGTATAAGCTTATATTTAATCAGAAATCTTGTCAAGAATAAAGATTTTACAATCCAAAACACAGTATACATGCACAAAAAGAGCAGAATCAGATTTTATTTAAACATATAAGAAAAAAATTATAACTGAGTCAAATACCAACGGATTTTTATTTTCTTTTTGCCGTTGATTTCCTATTTTTCCTGGATCTTGATACTTATCTTGATAGCAACATAGAGACGGTAAATAACTCAACGTTTGGATTAAGGTAGATACTCTATGATCGAATACATCATACCTCCGGCTATGGGTTTTTTCGGACTATTCGTAAGAGGGTTTGCTGGTTTTGGCTCAGCACTGATAATGACGCCAATACTTCTTTTCATCTTTGACATTAAAACAACCGTAGTTCTCGTAGGTCTGGTTGAAACACCTGCTTCACTCCTTATTGCCTTAAATGCAAGAAAGGAGATTGATCTGGGATATCTTAAAATTCTTGTCCCGGTAAGCCTGATCGGTGTAATAGCTGGTGGATATGCCCTTTCCAGATACGATCCTGTAATTTTAAAAAAAACATTTGGTATTTTTACAATAATCTTTACCCTGAGAATAATAATCCTACTCCACCTGAAAACGCGAAGAAAAAAACAATGGCCAAGGCCGGTTGGTTACCTGGCAGGTCTCATAGGCGGACTTATGAGCGGGCTTTTCGGAACATCGGGCCCACCAATCGCCGTATACCTTGAGAATCAAATTGCAGAAAAAGACACACTTAGAGCAACTATGCTTTGTTTTTTTCTGATAAATGATGTGTTACGGCTTATTTACTACGGATTCTCTTCACTTATTACACTGGAAATTTTGAAGTACTCTATTATTATGCTTCCGGCTACCTTCCTTGGAGCGTACTTTGGCAGAGCAATAAATTTGAAAGTGAATAACTATGTATTCAGATTAACCATTAGCATAATACTTCTCATAACGGGGATACTTCTTCTCTCAAGAAAATAATCTCCCTCTTAAGCAATATTTAATTCTCAACTACTCTATATCTTATCTCTCAGGTTGATAAATTGATTACAAAGACCTAATCTATAATTTAAACATTTAAAATATTTTTTTATTAAAAGCTTTTTACCTTTATTTGAAACCTAAATAATAATTGAACCCAGAACATACACAAGGAAGGCCGCGAACCAACCTACAACCAAACTATACGCAACTGCAAATACCGTCCATTTTAAGCTATTCGTTTCTCTATAGATTACCCCCACTGAAGCAATACAGGGGATATACAGTAAGCTCATAACCATAAAAGACACGGATGAAAGCGGGGTAAAATACTCACGCAATACCATAGATAATTTTTCCTCTCCACCAAATAGAGTTCCAAAGGTACCAACAACTATTTCTTTCGCAATTATACCAAAAAATAAAGCAACCGCTGCTTGCCAGAATCCAAATCCGGTAGGTTTAAAGAGAACATCAAGAAATGATCCAAGTCTTCCAATCAAGCTGGACTCACTGGCATATTCTGCAGATAATGGAAAACTGGCTAAAAGCCACACTAACACTACTCCTCCAAAAATTATGGTCCCAGCCTTCCGGAGAAATAATACACTCCTCAACCACATGTGAAGTAAAACCCCTTTAAAAGACGGTAATCGGTAAGGTGGCAATTCCATTACAAGGGGTGAAACAGGTCCTTTCAGTCTAGGGATTGTTGTTTTAAATAACTTTGCCGAAAGAACGGCCACCAGCAATCCAAGTGAGTAAAGGCCAAAGAGTACCAGGCCCTCATGCTTTTCAAAAAATATACCCGTAAAAAGCACATAAACAGGAAGCCTTGCAGAACATGACATAAATGGATTTATCAGAATTGTGAGCAGCCTATCCCTCTCTGATGGAATGGTCCTGGTAGCCATTATTGCAGGTACGTTACATCCAAAGCCAAGTATCATAGGAATAAATGATCTTCCGGGAAGACCGATAGAATGCATAACTTTATCCATAATAAATGCAGCTCTTGCAAGGTAACCAACATCTTCAAGGAAAGCAAGAATCATAAACAAAATCATTATATTGGGTAAAAACACAATTACAGAACCAATTCCTCCAATAACGCCATCACCGATAAGAGATACCACCCATTTCGAAGCACCAGCTCCTTCCAACAATTCTGATGAAACACCACCCAGCCATCCAAAAAAGGTATCGATGTATTCAGCAAAAACTCCCCCTACGGTAAAGGTTAATTGAAATGTTGCCCATAAAATAAACGCAAATACAGGAATCCCAAGCCACCTGTTAGTAACTATTCTATCAATTTTATCAGAGACAGTAAGTTTTTTCTTAGGGGACGGTATTTTCCTTACGGAAGCGGTAACCAATCTTTCAATAAACTTATATCTTCTTTCAATTATCTCAGCCTCAAGATCGTATCCATACTTGGCTTCAAGCTTTGATTTCTCCTTTAGTGCAGTATTAATAGCCCTTTCATAACCTCTGTTCCTTACCTCATCAATTATCCCAATATCGCCCTCCAGCATTTTAATACTTAAAAAACGTTTCGGGTACGGCAAATCTATCCCATTTAATTCTTCGATAATAGCACATATTGAGTCTTCTATTTCCTCCCCATAATCCACTTTAAACTCTTCACCTCGTCGGTAAGTATTATCAAAACACCTAACAATTGCTCTCTTTAAATCTTCAACTCCAGTTTTCTTTAATGCAGATGTCAAAACAACCGGAACTTTAAGAATCTCTCCAAGCTTTCCAGTATCTATCTCAACATTCATCCGCTTAATTAAATCTGACATATTTAAATCAAGCACAACATTAGCTCCAAGTTCCAGTATTAAAACCGTCAGATAAAGATTACGTTCAAGATTTGTAGAATCAATTATCGTTACCACTACGTCCTGATCTCCTCGCACTATAAAATCTCTTGCAATTCTTTCATCGATTGAATAACTCGTTAAACTATATGTCCCGGGCAAATCCGTGATATCTAATATACATCCTTCGTAAGTAATTCTTCCTTCTTTTTTTTCTACAGTCACACCTGGCCAATTCCCAACCCTAACATGCCCGCCCGTCAACACATTGAACATTGTAGACTTACCTGAATTGGGATTGCCGGCCAGGGCAACTCTGATAGTTTTCGACCTCTCTAACACATTCATAACAAACCCCCTCTCTCAATATATTGGATTGACAATTATTTTTGAAGCCATCCCTTTCCCCAGAGCAAACCTGAGATTATTAACTCCAATTAAAATCGGACCTCTTCCCGAATTAATTATAACTCTGATTGTTGACCCCGGCTTTATGCCCATTTCAAAGAGCTTCCTGTTAAACCCTCTTCCCCCCATCAGAGATACTACCCTGTATTCTCTCCCTGGAACAGCAAACGTTAAAAGCATATCATTTATTCTACTATTAATTTATCTGCCTCATCCTTCCTCAAAGAAAGATGATATCCCATTATTTGAACATCAATTGGATCTCCCAACGGTGCTTTTTTTATAACCTTAATCTCAGTCCCAGGAACAGCTCCCATATCAAGAAGCCTTGTCTTTAAACTACCTATTCCGGGTTTTACTTTTTTAATCCTCCCACTCATCCCAACATCCAGCTCTGCAAGTGTTTTTTCCTTTTTTTTTGTTTTCACTTCAGAATCTCCTTTAAAATCAGAATGTTTCCCAGTTTTTAAAAAGCAATTTAATCTCTGCCTCCAGATCTTTTTTTCTTCTAAAGACATCTCATCAAAAAAGTTCGTAAGGGCTTCAATTCTTTCCAGTGTTATTTGATTAAGATCGTGCTCAATTTTATGGGAATCACGTTCTGCTATGTTCCCATCTACTCCAAGAATGTCATGGAGAAACCTGTAAATCTTTATATGCCTTTCGTAAAGTTTTTTTGCTCGGTCAACACCAAAATCAGTTAACTCTACATGACCATACCTTTCGTGAACCAAATACTTTCTTTTCGAAAGCTCTTCAAGAGCCTTCACCACAGAGGGTAACTTTACATTTCTCCTTTTTGCGATATCTTTTATTCTAACAACCCTTTTTTCACGATCAAGGAGATATATTTCCAAAAGATAATCCTCAAGACTTTCCGTTAATACACCAGTTCTCATCCTATTCCTCTATCATTCTTGATATTGGCATTTAAAACCTGTTTTGTACCTCTCCACGTAATAAAACAAGGCTTTAATTAAAAATCTATATACCTACCGTAGTAGAAAATCATCCAGTATTGGTTAAAATAGATAATATATATTTATATATTTCTTGATTTCTAACACCGTAGAAGAAGCCCTTTCATTTACAGCCATTTCTCTTATCTCAATTTCCCCGATACTAATTCATTTTCATAAATAAATAAGATTTATATAACATTGTTAGTTATATCTAACATTATACAAATATATATTTATCGTCAACATTTTTTTTACCGTACACATAATGTTTCAATAAAAAATCCAGTAGGTAGTCTAATTATAAAAAATTATAGATTGCCGATAGAGTAATTTTTAGTCAACCTAATATGTATCAAAATATTATAAAGTAGAAAAATCAGAAGAGATTCACCTCAAATTATATGCGGATATCTTATCTAAAAACAAAAAATTAAAGGCTCCCGGAGAAAGGAGGAAAAACCGGGAGCCTGCAGGTTCATAAATGTATGTGCCCGAGGCGAGATTTGAACTCGCACAGCCTAACGGCCACTAGCCCCTCAAGCTAGCGTGTCTGCCAATTCCACCACCCGGGCATCTCCGAAAAGAAATATAACATTTTTGAAAAAATAAATCAAGAAAAAGGATTTAAAAATTTAAATCCAATACAACCGTTACCTGTAGAGAGAGAGCAATAGATCAACCTCAGCCCTGTTGATATCAAGAATCCTGCAAATTTCCTCTCTTGAATATCCCATAGAAATAAGGTGTTTTATCTTAGATGCAAGATCACCTTTTTCTTTACTTTTTATGTTGCCGGGCCTGAGACCTTTTATATTTTCCACTTGATCCGAAAATGACTCTTCAGTGCTTTCATCCACGGTCTTCTCATCGGGAAGCCTCTGGATTAACTCTTTAACCTCAGGTTTTCTGAGAAATCTCTCCACTTTTCTGAGGAGTTTTTTCAGCTCCTGAATTCTTTCTTCTGATATATTAAGGACATCATCAACCGCCCTGTTGAGCTCAACTATTAATCTTTCAACCTCTCTCGTGTATTCCTCGACAATTGATGGTGCGCTTTTTTTATTAATACGATTGTAAAGAATAAGAAAGGAAATAAAAATCAAAATTATATTAATAAGGGTAATATAAACAGCACTAGCCATATTGGTATTTCCTACACAATTGTATCAATAATATTTCCTTTTTCCGGATCTTCAAACTCACTCTGTTCTTTTCCCCTATTCTTAACCGTACCCTCGGGTTTCTTTTTTAGCTCACGTTTTTCCTTCTCAGATGCCTTTTCATCTTCTATTCGGGTATTTCCCTCGGGATGCTCCTTTACCTGATTAACCCGTTCATCCTGTATCCTTGTTAGTTCTCCAAGCTGAGCTCCCTTCATTACCTGGGCAATTGCAACACCATCCTGATACTGCTGCTGCAGTTTTGCAACAACATCGCTCCGTAACAGAATTGCCTGAAGGTCAATTGGAAGTATTGGCATATAAACCACCCCTTTACCTGACCTTTCTGCCCACTATCTCCTCCAGATTAATCTCTTCGTACTTCCTTATCCTGATTCTATTATTCTCGAGAACAAAAGTAACATGCTTAAACTCATTCGTAACATCGTAGTAAACATCTTTAATACCAATTCTTACACCCGGGAAAACCTCCTTCGAAACAGAAACCTTGCCAAGTGTTTTAAGAAGCCTGAGATAGGATTTCAGCTCCTCCATCTCTTCTTTAATCTCCGTATTTCTTATAGAAAGGTCTTCCCTTCTTGCGAGAAATCCCTCGAGCATCTCCTGTTTCTCTTCGGTAAAACCCCTGCCCGTTTTTTTCTGGTTCTGAAGGGTGTTAATGTTTGCATTTAATTTCTCAAGCTCTTCCTCAATCTCGGTTTTTTCTTTTTCAAGATCGAATAACCTCTGCCTTGTCTTGGGATCAAATCCAACCTCCACGATGGTCTCTGTAAAAGACACGGAACCCAGTGTTTTTGTATTGACAAGCTCACCAGCTCTTATTCTTCCTCCAACAATGGTTGCTCTTCTACCGTAACAGATGACCTTTTCAGTTGCATCCACCTGGCAGTGCATTATACCATCCTGAACAAATACATTTTTCCCAGCTTCCACATTTGTCTGCTCAAGAAACTTCGCCCATATGTTACCACCCGCTTTTATGATCCCACCAAGCTTTCCCATAACACCCTGTTTAATGTTAATATTACCCTCAGCATCGAGGATACATTTACCAACACTCCCCGTTATCTCTATATCACCTGCAGCTTTTATAGAAAAACCATCTTCCACATTCCCTTTCACAATAACAGTTCCGAGAAACAGAATATTACCGGTTCGCATATCAACATCGCCTTTTACTTCATAAACCGGCTCAACGTGGACTTTGCCTCCGGAAAGAATAGCCTGTCCATTTATAGTTGCGATTATGCTCATCCCATCGGGAGAAAGCTCAGTATTTTTACCAGGCTGGAGCTCTACATCTTTTCCTGGCTTCGCTTCTAGGATTTTCCCTGTAACAGTCTTACCCGGTGTTCCTTCTGTGGCCTGAATCTTCGTGGCAAGGATCTGCCCTGCAACAACATTCTCAACAAGATCAAGGGCCCTGTAATCAACCTGTCCCTTTTCATCCTCTTCCAACTGGATTTTCTTCTCAGTTCTGAAATTATAAACTATTTTAGCATCCTCACCATTTACAGGTCTTCTCCCTTCAGCAATCAGAACGGGAACATTATAGATTTCATCCTCAAGTGTCTGCTGAATTACATCCTCCTTTATTCCCTCTACAACTCCCTTTTCCTCTAGCGCCTCCATCACATCGTCCATATCTATATCCCTGCCTCCAGGCTTCGGAGGAATAAGTGTCATAAATGCCTTCATCTCATCTTCGGAAACTTCAACAACGACCCTTCCACTGAGTCTTTCATCCGGTATATAATCAGAGATCTTTACAAACTCTCCCCTTGCTTCGCGAACCGCCTTGGCAACCCGGGATCTATCAAAATCAACTATACCTTTATGGGTAATAGCCTCAAGAACATCTTCAACCCTGACTTTCTTTCCCTTGCCCCTGGGAGGATTGACCCTCAGCATCACACCAACACGGGTTATTTTAACTTTGAACGATCCATCAACATCTCTTTTCAGGATTTCCCGTTTTATTTCACCCTCTTCAAGTTCCTCTTTTATCTTCCTGACGCCTTCAACAACCCTTATTCTTAACTTATAGGGCTTTTTCAGGAAAAGAGTTCTCTTTCCGTGTTCTATTATATCATACTCAAGATCACTTATCGCAACACCAAAGTACTCAGATGCTTTTTCAAGGGCTTCTTCTATTGAATATGCTTCTATATCTACAAAATCTTCAGGTGATTCTTCTTCAGAGGGAATCTCGAGCTCCTGAAGAGCCATCCTGAGTTTTTCAAATGAACTTGTCATTTATGAAACCATACTCCTTTTTATATTCATCAATTTGCTTCTAAGCCTCATAATAGCTTTCGTATGAAGCTGGGATATTCTTGACTCAGTAACCTGCAAAACCTCACCAATTTCTTTCAATGTAAGATCCTCATAGTAGTACAGTATTAAAACCTTCTTCTCCTTGTCAGGGAGTTCCTTAATGGCTTCTATAATAATCTTCTTAATCTCCTCTCTCTCAACAATCGTATCAGGATTCATACTTGAGGGACTTTCTATTGTTTCCATAACAGAAACCCTATCACTATCATCGCCAACATACCAGACATCACTCAGCGAAAGGAGGGATGTGCCGGACACCTTAAGCATCAGGGTTTGAAACTCTTTAATATCTATTCCAAGTTCTTTGGCAATTTCCTCATCAGTTGCTGCTCGTCCAAGCCTGTTTTCGAGCTTTCCAATTGCCCTTTCGATCTCCTTTGCCTTCTGCCTTATAGAGCGAGGAACCCAGTCAATTGACCGCAGTTCATCATATATTGCCCCCCTGATTCTTGTTACCGCATAGGTTTTAAACTTGATATCTTTATCCGGATCAAACTTCTCAATTGCATCCAAAAGTCCAAAAACCCCGTATCCCACAAGATCTTCAAATTCTACATTCTGGGGCATTCCAATAGCCACTTTTCCAGCCACATATTTTACAAGAGGAGCATATTGGTTGACAAAGTACTCCCTTATTTTCGGATCTCTGGTTTTTTTATACATTTTCCAGAGTTCTTCTTCTGTTTTCCCTTCAAACACCTTCTTCTCCCCGTAACCTGCATTTTTCCAGAAAATTTTGGCTTCCTACCTTGCAAATATAATTAAAAGTAAAAAAAGTACAACAACGACCACTATTCCCGCCGTAACCAGATAGGGACTGATTTCCTTTTTTTCTTCTTTCGGTTTAATATTTTCTGTTTCGGAGACTTTAGTCAAAACCTTTGCATCCTCCTGAATTTTAAACATCCCAAGAATTCCTGGTCCAAACTGTGTCAATACACCAACATTACCACCCTCGAGTGGTTTTACCTCAATTATTTTTGTATGTATTGGAACTCTCATGCTGTCAACCTTACCACCGAGAAGCTCCGCAAGATAATCTGCAATATCTCTCTCATCCGTGATTCTCACCTGGATTTCATCGCCAAACTCAAGCTCCTTGATGGGCCTTCCACTAACAGGAGACAAAACTGGTTCGATTTTCAGAACAACAAGAGAATATTCCCTCCGCTTAAAAGGTTGTTTTTCCTCGATTTTTTCAGCTTCACTCCTTTCCTCAGGCTCCACGAGCTCTTCAATGCTCTCTATTCCCCTATTCAATTCAAATACATCTATCTGCTCTATATCGATCTTCAGAGCTATATTGGTATCGGCGAATATTGTATATAATTCATCGAGAAATAATGCATTTAGAGCCTCTCTATTAATGGCTCTGGAAGGTGAGATTATTTTTTCAAGTTTCTCTATAAACTCTTTCTCTGCCAGCCTCCTCTTAATATTTTCAATCTTAATTGCATCAACTCTACGAACTTTTGCATATTCATAAAGTTGATTTTCAAAATCCCTCCATGGATTTTTTATATCAATCTTACCTATATCCTTTTCATCCGTCACCACAACAGCTGGTCGTCTAATTCTCTTCTCTTTTGAATCATAGCATATGAGCATTGCTCCATAGTAATTCGTAATCTGAGTTATAAACTTTATCTTAAATACAAAAATATCTTTCGGTACAGCTTTCAGAATCCTCTTGGCTCCATCAATATCACCCCCGGTAAACTTTAAAAGCATACCGGCGAGAGTCCTATCGCACCCCGTCTCCTGTACTAGAGTTGTTATCAATCCCTCATCTATTTTCATCTTCCCTCAACACCTTTTTAATTGCTTTGGCAAACACCTCTGGATCGTATGGAAATTTTCTTTCCCCTATTTTTATATATCCACCCGGCATTTTTGATTCACTCTTCGGAGATTCCCGGGATACATTCTCATCTGTAGATGGTAAAAGATCTTCTTCATCCTCTTCAAGTAATTCCTCTATTGGCGGGAGCTCTTTACCCTCTTCTCCCGGAAGAGTTTCAATCCTGGCTTCTTCTTCCTCAGGTTCAACAGCGATGCCTGAAGGAGTAGCTGTCATACTTTCCAGACCAGATGACTTTTCGGGTCCCTTTACCTCCCCAAATGCCTTTTCATGATCCCCTGAAGGACTTATTTTTTCTTCCCGTTTATCCGATACCAAATAATCTACCATAGTTCCCACCCCGTCTTCATCTTTCCCCTCAGTGGATACCTCTCCGCGCATTTCTTCCTTAGATTTTTTTCCCGTGGACTCTTTACCAGAAACCATTTTACCAATATTCAATTCTTCACCAATACTCCAAATCTCAGGAGTATATTTCTTGAGAAGTACACTGCATAGATAAACAATCGCCGAGAAAAGAGAAGCAGAAATTATCGCCCTGAAAAATACAACACCAGCGGGATTATGCCTTATAAATCCCACAATAAGAGAGATAAAAAAACCAACTGCAAAAGAGTAAATGATGTAGTTTGGTATTTTTCTCAATTCTCCTCCCTTCAATCTAAACATATCCCTCTCTTAGAAAAAATCAATCTTTTTCTGCACTTCTACCTGCCCGCTTACATCATCTCTTCTTTAAAATTATTCTTAAAAATACCCCCGTTAAACCATATAAAACCCCAAAAACCTCATCTGCCAAACATACTTCTGATAAATCTGCTCAGACCTCCCCTCGGGCGGTACTCTATATTTGCAATTCTACTCATAATGTGTCTTATTGACTGCGATGCCTTTGAGTTAGGTGCACTCCTGATAAATGGATCCTGTCTGAAAACTGCTTTTTGAACTGCAGAATCCTCAAATATGAATCCTAGATTAACAACTTTTATATTCAGGAACTGCGCAGCTATCGATATAACCCTTTCCGCTACCTTTTTGCCCTCCATTATAGAAGAAACTCTATTCACAATAAGATTAATATTGGGACCGTTTGTTTCTGTGGATATGCTTTTTATTATACCGTATGCATCCGTAATGGCAGTTGGCTCAGGTGTCGTTATGATCAATGCCTCATCAGCTGCCCTCAAAAAACTGAGGACATTTGGTGAAACACCTGCTCCCGTGTCAACTATTATATAATCAGCATATAATAGTTCTTTCAGCGCCTCAATAAAAGAGGATCTCTGTTCCTCGGTAAGACTTGCGAGTTGTGAAAAGCCCGAAGCACCGGCAATTATCTGAATTCCGTATTCAGTGTCGATTATTATATCTCGAAGCTTTTTCTGATTCTTAAGCACATGGTAAAGATTATACTTTGGGATGATGCCAAGAATTACATTGACATTTGCCAGACCAAGATCTGCATCCATCACGATAACCCTTTTACCTATTTCAGCAAATGCAATACCCAGATTAATTGCAATATTGGTTTTACCCACCCCTCCTTTACCACTTGAGATAGTAATTACCCTTGGTTCCCTCCTGTACATTCTTGCTTCATTTTGTTCTTTCATAATTAATCTGAGCTTCTCTGCCTGATCTCTTCTTATTTCATCATTGTCGGGAAGCCTCTGATACATTTTTTAAACCTCCCTAAATCCCATCAAGGTTTCCTGCACTTCTGTGAAACCTCCACTCCACCATTTAAAAACTCGTTTTAAAAATTCGTTAACGCCAGTCAACTCTAAATTTCAGCATCCACCAAGATTCCCTAACAGGGCTGATCAACATAAAGCATTTCGAAATCAATCATGTCTAAAAGTTTTTGTTTATCTGCAAGCTCTATATCATCAGGCACACCCTGCCCCGTGGTTACATAAGAAAGTTTTTTCTCCCTATTTAAAACACTCAGGATAGGTCCAAGTGTGTTTGTCTCATCAAGTTTTGTAATTATAATATTCGTATAGGCAAACTGACTGAACCTGCTAACTATATCAAGAGCATCCCTGTATTTAGACGTAGCACTTATTACCAGATGAATCTCTATATTCCGCTGGACTCCGTCCAGAACATTTCTCAATTCAGCAAGTCCAAGGCTATTTTTCTGAGAACGGCCTGCGGTGTCAACAAATATAATCTCAGCCTTACTTGCGGAAACGGCATTCTTAAACTCTTCTCTGGTATTGATTACAGCAAATGGAATCTGCATAAGTTCTGCATACTTACCCAGCTGCTCTATTGCGGCTATCCTGTATGAATCAATTGTGAATAACTCAACATCATGCTTCTGTAAAACTCCGTACGTTGCCGCCAGTTTTGCTATTGTAGTTGTTTTTCCCACACCGGTAGGTCCTATCAGTACGACAACCTTGGGCTTACCTTTGCCCGGTTCGATTGGCCCGGATGTTTCTATCCTCTCCCCAATAAACTCCCTAAGTTTTTTCTCAAAAACCTTGAGATCGACAGCATCCTTTAATGTGAGCTCCTCTCTAAACCTGTTTCTCACCTCACGGATAAAATCTTCAGAGAAATCATTTTCCTTCAATACGGTCACCAACCTATTGAGGTTTGGAATCTCATCTTCGCTCCGCCTGGTACCGGTAGATAACTCCTCGAGTCTGAGCTTAATATTTTTAATCTCTTCCAGGATTTTAGCCGTTTCATCTCCCTGGATTCCTCCAGGTCCGGGCTGGGACTGTGCTCCCATTATTCCGGTCTTATTTTCAGATAAACCAGCTTTAGCATCGGATACCGCACCATTGCTCTTTGCAACTGTTATTTCAGTAAACGTTTTTGCAAATAACCCGAGGAATCCTCCTTCCTTTATTTCTTTTCTTCCAAGAATATAGATATCATTTCCAAGATCCATCTTTGCATTTAGAACTGCTTCCTTATAGGTGGGGGCTCTATAGGTTTTGTATATCATATCTGAACTCCAGAAATAAGAATTATAGTCAAAACTTTATTGCCCAATTAGCAATACCATTATTGAACATTCAGTGATTCAGTATTTAACTGTACGCTACCAACAACCTCCAGCTTAATATCAGGAACTATTTCAAAACTACTCAACACGGCCGCCGATGGAAATATTGATCTCACGATATTGCTGAATACACTTCTGATCTCCGGTGAGGTAAGAAATACGGGCTTAATCCCCTTCTGCCTCACCTTTGATATCTCGTTTGAGATTCTTTCGACTAACCTTTTCTGTACCTGCGGATCCATGGCAAATCTCTTTCCCCTATCAGTTTCAATTATAGCGTCTTTTATCTCTTCTTCAACATCTCTGGAAACAGTTATCACCTGAATTTTATTTCCCTCCGTTGTATACTGCTGACATATCTGGCGAGAAAGTGCCTGTCTGACCAGTTCCACAAGCTCATCATGATCTTTGACAGTTGGAAAATAATCAGCAATTGTTTCCATTATCGTTACGAGATCCCTGATGGAAACGCCCTCCCGAAGAAGCCCCTTGAGAACCTTCTGAACATCTCCTATAGTTGCACCAGCTTTATTTACCTCCTCAACTACCGCTGGATAATCATTTCTCAGCGTATTCATGAGCGACTGAACATCCTGTCTACCGAGAACCTCAGCAGCATACTTCTTGATAACCTCTGTAAGGTGCGTAGCAATAACGGATGGTGCATCAACCACAGTATATCCAAGCCTCTCGGCCTTTTCTCTCTGGCTTTCATCTATCCAGATAGCCGGCAAACCAAAGGCAGGTTCAGTGGTCTCCTCACCCTCGATCTTTTCTTCCACATCCCCAGGATTCATGGCAAGGTACTTGCCCATTCTGATCGTACCCTTTCCGACCTCAACACCTTTAATCTTGATAGAGTACGTACTGGGATCCAATCTCATGTTATCTCTGATTCGGATCGGGGGGAATATAAGTCCAAGTTCAAGAGCACTCTGACGTCTTATCATCGTTACCCTTTCAAGCAAATCACCCCCCTGCTCCGGATCCACAAGTGGTATGAGGTTATAGCCGATCTCAAGAGCTATGGGATCAATCTGGAGAAGACCCATAACGCTCTCCGGACCTTTCTGCGGAGCTTCCGGCTTTTTCTCTTCGGGCGCTTCCTCCGGTGGAGTTATCGTTCCACCCCGTCTAAGATAGAATCCCATGACGGCAAGCATAGCACCGAGTACAATAAGCGGTATCTTGGGGAAGCCAGGCAGAATCGAGAGGAAAATTAGAAAACCTGCACCTATAAAAAGAGTTCTCGGTTGGCCAAGAAGCTGAGTTGTTAATTCAGTCCCCAGGTCGTGCATTGCAACCGCTCTTGTAACAATAATACCTGTTGCGGTAGACATCATTAAACTGGGTATCTGGGCAACCAGGCCATCTCCAATAGTCAGCATTGTATATGTGGCAACTGCGCTCTTGAGGCTTTCTCCCCTCATTGCCATGCCAATTACAAGCCCACCAACAATATTTATTATTGTTATAAGTAGTCCTACCTTTACATCTCCCTGGACAAACTTGCTGGCACCATCCATTGCCCCGTAGAAATCAGCCTCCCGCTGGATCTCAAGCCTTTTCCTGATGGCCTCCTCTTCAGTTATGAGTCCTGCGGAAACATCTGCATCTATGGCCATCTGTTTACCCGGCATTGCATCGAGTGTAAACCTCGCTGCCACTTCGGAAACCCTTGTAGCTCCCTTTGTAATTACGATAAACTGCACCGCAACAAGAATCAGGAAAATGATTATACCCACAACATAATTTCCTCCAACCACAAACTGTCCAAAAGCTCTGATTATTTTTCCCTGAAACTCGGGCCCTTTAAGCAGAATAAGCCTCGTTGAGCTCACATTCACCGCAAGTCTGTAGACCG
The DNA here is from genome assembly GCA_964518675.1 of uncultured Spirochaetota bacterium. Lineage (GTDB taxonomy): Bacteria > Spirochaetota > B62-G9 > B62-G9 > CAZFGQ01 > CAZFGQ01. The sequence goes on along the minus strand of CAZFGQ010000056.1, from coordinate 3,185 downwards.
TGGTAACCAGCAGTAAACTGGGAAAAACAGAGAGGTCAATTGCTCTCTTCATATACATAACTGTTATCAGAGTAATTAATCCAATTGAAAAACTCACAGCTATGAGAAAGTCGAGAAGCATTGCAGGGATCGGGATAATCAGCATGAGCACAATTGCGATTACCCCGATTGCTATAAGTAGATCTGTTCTCTGCCACCACACACGGCGGGCAGTTACATCAGCCATATTCCCCTCCCCTGGGCCTCTCCATCACAGATAAGCCCTCTATCTATCATTTATCGGTAAGTATAAGAAAATTATTATATTTATGATGCCTCCTGTATAATACCCCCAGGCCTTAACCGTGTTGCTGAAAATTTTAATTGACCGAATTATAATACCTATGCCATTTTTCTCTCCTTCATTCTGTACACAAACGCAATTACCTCTGCTACTGCAGTGAAGAGATCTTCCGGCACCTCATCTCCAACCTCAACCCTTCGATACAGTTCTCTTGCAAGAGGCTTATTCTCAACAACGGGCACCTCATTCTCCTCAGCTATCTCCTTTATCCTCTGGGCAACGAGATCCTGTCCTTTTGCCACACATGTCGGAGCGTTCATCACCAGAGCCTCGTATTTCAGGGCAACCGCATAATGAACAGGGTTGGTAATTACAACATCCGCCTTTGGCACCTCGTGCATCATTCTTCGCCTCGCATACTCCCTCTGACGCTCACGCATTCTTGCTCTTAAAAGCGGATCACCTTCAAGAAGTTTCCTCTCTTCTTTTAATTCCTGCCTGCTCATCTTCAAGGACTCAATGTGCTCAAACCTCTGAAACAGATAATCAGGGATCGATAACACGAGTAGAATACCACTGACAATCATTATAATCTTAAATGCAATCCTGAACCCCACGGCCATGCCCTGAAGTGTTCCCATATCAATTGTATGGATTATAGAAACAAGATCTTTTTTAACGAGCAAAAAAGTTATCACTCCTATCGCCGCGATCTTGAAAATCGATTTCAAAAGATTTACAAGTGCCTGTCTTGAAAGCAACATCCTTTGAAAAAACCTTACTGGATTCGGGTTTATTCTGGAAAAATCAGGTTGAATCGGCTTGGTTGTAAACTTAAATCCAACCTGAATTACATTTCCCACAATTGCGGCAAGAAGTACGACTCCAAATAGAGGTCCCAGCAATTTTATGAGTATTGGAAGCATGGGTTTAAACAGGAAAATGATATTCTCCGATGATCGTGTCACCTCATCAACCAGCCCCAGATAATAATACATGAATCCAACCGTATTTTTATAGAGAAACTTAAAAATAATGAACATAAGGAAAAACCCAAATAGCATGACAAGGGCAGACGGCAGCTCCTGTGTTTTTGCAACTTTACCCTCTTCACGGGCCTTTCTCTTTTTATATTCTGTCGGTTCTTCCGTTCGCCCCTCATCCTCGGCAGCAAATAATTGAAGATCAAAACCTATATCCGGAGCTTTAACCAATTCTGATATCTCCAATTTCAAGGACATTTCCCGGGCCGGAAAGGTTTTCAGTATCCAGGATTCTACCGAAAAAATACTCAAGAACGAATTAATCACATGACTCAACAGAACCAAAAACCTATTCATCTTTACCACACTCCAAATTTAAGAAACACATAATCTCACTTATATTATCGATTAGAACAAAAAACTCGAAAACGATACTATCCTCCCACTGCTCTAATTATTGTAACAAGCTGTTCAAATATTCGAGTAATGGCATTCGACATGGCAGCACCCACCGCACCTATAACCAAAAGCATTATCAGGAATCCGACCCCAATCTGAAGTGGGAATCCAACCATGAAGATGTTCATCTGGGGCGCTGCTTTTGCAAGAAGCCCCAGCGTAATGGCCAGCAAAAATAGAGTTATGAGCACCGGGAATGCAAGCTTCAGAGCAACAACAAACATCGCTCCAAAAGTATCGGTAAGTACCCTTATAAATACCTGGCTCTTGCCTGCAATATCAATAAGCCTGATCCTCGCAAAACTATCCACTGTGGCCATTATCAAAAGGTGTGGCCCACTTATGGCAATGAATATCAAAAGTCCGAATAGAGTCCAGAGCTGGCCCACGATGGTAATACCAACCTGGGAGAAAGGATCTATAACTTCCGCTATGCCCAGTGCCATCTGGAAACTGAAGAGCCTGGCTGCAAGCTGGAAAGCAGAGAAAATTATTGAGACAAGGAAACCTATAAGGATTCCGGTTACAGCCTCTGAGATTATCATAAGTGCATATGAATACATATTCTCCGGCACAGTACCAATGGTATTAACTACAATTGGAAAAACAGCAACAGTCATGAATACGCTCACCGCAGCCCTTACTCTAAAGGGTATGGTTCCACTGGAAAATAGCGGAGCAGAGACACACATCCCAAATATTCTCACGAAAATTAAAAGAAATATCTGAAAGTTCTCAACAAAAAAATCCATTACTGTTTACCTGACCATACCGGGAATCAAACCAAAAATTCTCATTGTAAAGTTTATCATGCTATTAATTATCCAGTTTCCAAATACAATTACCGATCCAAGAACCACAACTATTTTCGGTACAAATGTGAGCGTTTGCTCCTGTATTGAGGTTGTGGCCTGAAAAATACTTATCAACAACCCTACAAGAAGCCCCAATCCCAGCATCGGGGCTGCAATGAGCAGGGTCTGAAAAAGAGCCTGACTGAGCAATTGAGATGCAAATCCTACACTCATCATTTTTCTCCTGTTACCTCAGTATTGACAATAAAAAATATTGCCCATGCTAATCCTGCAACCATACTCCTTCTCCCTATTTGAAGCTGTTAACTATCTGGAAAGTTAAGAGATTCCAGCCATCTACCAGTATAAACAGGAGTATTTTCAACGGCAGAGATATCATAACCGGTGGCAGGAAGATTATTCCCATGGACATAAGAGTACTTGCCACCACAAGATCTATTACTATAAACGGAATAAAAAGCAGAATTCCTATCTTGAATGCAGTGGTAAGCTCACTTATCATAAACGCCGGAATCAAAACCCATGTGGGCACCTCATCCCTGTTTCTTGGCCTTTTAACATTACCAATATGGATAAAAAGCGCTATATCCTTCTCACGCGTCTGTCTGAACATAAACTCCCTTATTGGCTGAATTCCCCTGTTAA
>CAZFGQ010000055.1:0-18630 GCA_964518675.1 uncultured Spirochaetota bacterium | reverse complement strand
CCTTCCATCCTGAACCACATAGTCAACATTCTTTTCAAAAAGTGAATATGCTTTAAGAAGCTGATTGATTATATGGATCTTTTCACTTACCTCGAGGTATTCTTCCTCAAGTTTTGCTTTTCTCTGGTAAAGTTCTTTCTCGGGTAATCCCGATTTATCAAGTTCTGCCAGCTTATCTGTATAATCCTGAAGTATCAATTTTTCAGGGTTTGTTGGTGATAGGGCGGTTCTACCCTTTTCGGTCAGTGTAACAGATCTGCCCTTTTCTTCGATTATAAAATAAAGATCTTCATCAAGCTGGCTTATGCTCTTTGTCTGGTTGTAATAAAACTCTGTTTTTCTTATAAGTTTAATATTTTCAGGGTCTTCCTTCAGTTTCAATAATCTTTTGTTTTTTGGATCTCCCCTCTCAGCCTGCAACAGTCTCTTTCCCGCTTCTTCAAGGTTGCCTTTCTTTAGAAATTCTTCTGCTTCAGTCAGGAACCTGTTTACAATTGATTTTTGTCTCGAGACCAGGTTTGCTATCTTTGGATTTAATTCGTAGTATAGATGTGGGTCCGACTCAGCGGGTCCTGAAATTATAAGCGGTGTTCTTGCCTCATCAATAAGGATATTATCCACCTCATCAATTATAGCGTAATAGTATCCTCGGTTAACCACGAACTCTTTATCTTCGGCCATATTGTCTCTGAGATAATCGAATCCGAACTCATTGTTTGTTCCGTATGTGATGTCTGCCTGGTATGCCTTTTTCCTTTCTTCGAAAGGCATATCGTGGTAGAGATATGCTACTTTTAAACCGAGGAACTCATAAATTGGTCCCATCCAGTTCGCATCTCTTTTTGCAAGATAATCATTGACCGTAACGAGGTGGGCCCCTTTACTTTCAAGTGCTATTAGGTAAAGTGGAAGTGTAGCAACGAGTGTTTTTCCTTCACCGGTTTTCATCTCGGCGATTTTACCCTGGTAAAGAACAACTCCTCCCATGAGCTGGACATCAAAGTGTCTCATATTTATCGTTCTTCTGGCGACCTCCCGGACGACAGCGAAAGCTTCGCAGAGGATATCGTCTAGTGTTTCACCGTTTGCAAGTCTCTGTTTGAACTCTTCCGTTTTTTTTCTTAATTGCTCATCAGAGAGGGACTTGATTTCTGGCTCGAGCGCATTTATCCTCTCAACATAAGGTTTAAGTGCTTTTATATCTCTTTCGTTTTTGCTGCCGAAAATCTTAACGAATGGATTTGCCATACAAAAAAATTAATATATTAGATATTTAAAAGCAAATTGATTTATCTAAGATTGGTTCAGAGTTTTTATGCAGGTAAATATCATAAATAGTAATGGATGTTTTTGCAAATAATTCGTTTGTTAAAAAAGAATTATGTTTTTGTGTAATAGAAATTATATTTAATTAAAACAGTCAATGAAATCGGGTGAAAAAATGCAAAAGAGATTGCTGCTGGTTTTTTTTATTATCCTAGTTGCCTTGTTTTCAATTTTCGGGTGTTCAAGAAACAGGGTTTATGAATTGGAAAAGGAAGAGCTTTTTCGCTTACCAATTGGTACGGATGACAATGCCATAGGAGTTAAGAAGACGGGAAGCGGTATGGTTATGTTTCCGACTCAGGTGGTCTACAAGAACGGTTTTTTCTACATGGTGGACGGGGTTAATTCCAGAATAATGAAGGTTACTTCAAGGGGTGATGTAATTATGATTTTATCCAAGCCGAGAGATGGCGAGATGGTTGAAGTTTCAGATGAGAATGTGATAAGAACAAAGCACAGGAATTACTATGATTTTGACAATATAGGGTTTATTGCCGTTGACAATGAAAATAACATGTACATTGAAAATAAATTTATCAGGAAAATTAAAAAAGAGAGTGAGATTGAACTACTTGGTTTCGAAGAGCAGTATGAGGAAGAGTTATATTTTAGTTATATTTTAAAGTTTGATAGACTTGGATATTTCCAATATTCCATTGGTGTTAATGGAGTAGATTCGGAACCTTTCTTCTATGTATACAAGATTACAACCAATAATGAAGGTAATCTAATAGTTATAACATCAGATGAGGAGGAAAAACACTGGGGATATTATGAGTATGATGGAAATGGAAACCTTCTTTATAAAAAGAGTATTAAAACAGAGGATGTTTTTAACTTAAAAGATATTGAAAATGCAACTTATTTTGTAATGGATGTGTATCCCTCGCTTAAGGATAGAGAATTAATTTTCTGGATTTCTCTCTATGACACCACCCATGATACGAAAGAAATTAAAGAAGAAGAAAGCCTATGGGGTGAGGAAATAGAGATAGAGAACATTGAGGAATATCGGAAAAAACAGATGAAAGAATCGAAGAACTACGTAAGAGATCTTCTCTATTATAAACTTCTTTACTATGATCTTGATACAGCCAGAGTAAAGTCGACCTATAAATGGGAGGAAAGGAAGGATCAAAATATATCTTCCACTGAGGAGTTACTTGGATTTGATCGATACCTAAATGGATATTTGTGGAAATATGCAGGTAATAACTCCGCGATAATTACCATATTTAAGCCGAATGGAGCGAATATAACGAGAAGAAGGTTTAACTTTGATGGAGATGGACTCTGGACAAATATCTCTGTAGATCCTGATGGTAGTATATCTGCAACAAAGGTTACAAACAAGGATGTTTGTTTTTACATATGGAGAACTGAGAAGCTTATCAATGCACCTTCAGAGCGAAAGGGAATTATCGAACTAATCAAAGAAAAATTAAGGGAGTTAGTAAATGCGAATCGTTGATTCTGAAGGTATGAAACTGATCGATAAAAAGACAATTGAGGAATATGGAATTAGCGATGAATTATTAATGGAGAATGCCGGGTTTGAGTTTGTGAATGCGTTTCTCGAGGATTATAACCCTCGAAAAAGTTCGAGAATTGCCATTCTCTGTGGAGGTGGAAATAATGGAGGGGATGGTTTCGTCGTGGCAAGACATCTAAGGAGAAGAGGGTACGATCCAGAAGTATTCCTTTTTGTCCCTGAGGAAAAACTGAAAGGAATAGCGGAGCAAAACTTTAAAAGGCTTGATTATTTTAATGTAAAGAAGTTTACGGTGGCAACTCCCGAGGAATTGGGTAAGAAAAAAACATACCTAATGAGGTTCGACCTTTTTATTGATGCTTTGCTTGGGATCGGGTTCAAGGGTAGTCCCAGAGGCCTTATAAGGGAGATTATTCATTTCGTAAATAACCTGGGACGACCTGTTTTTTCGGTTGATATGCCATCGGGAATTCCTTCCAATCCCTATGAAGGTGTGGAGATGGGCATCAGGGCTACGGCCACATATACAATGGGAGCCTTAAAATACGGGCTGGTCGAATATCCAGGAAAACTTTACGCTGGAAGGGTGAGAGTACTTGATATTGGTTTCCCACAGGAAGTTGTTGAAAGTATTCCAGGAGCCGCTACTCTGATTGATGAAAACCTGGTGAGAAGTTTTCTGAAACCCAGAAGTCCAGATTCGCATAAGGGAAACTATGGTCATCTGGGGGTTGTATGTGGAAGGATTGGATACCATGGAGCTTCATTTCTTTCAGCACGGTCTGCCATTAGATCCGGATGTGGCCTTGTTACAATTATGATGCCCCGGGAATTTCCTTTTAACAAACCTGATGATATAATATCGATTTTCCTTCCGGATACAGAAAACCCCCGGTTTGAAGAGGAACTTGAAAAAACCATCGAACCATACGGCACAATTATTGTTGGACCTGGTCTTGGCGTTTCGGAAAAGGCAAAATCTCTTATAGAGTTTTTTCTGGGCACTGATAAAAGATTGATTATAGATGCAGATGGATTAAACAATATTGCTGATAAGCCTGTGCTGCTGGATAAAATTGGTACTGGGACCGTGTTAACTCCACATATAGGAGAGATGTCCAGATTGACAGGTCTTGATAAAAGAGAGATAAAGAATAATAAAATAGAGATTGCAAGGGAATATGCTTACAAGTGGAATGTTGTACTGATATTAAAGGATTCTGTTACTGTGGTTTCTTCTCCTAACGGCGAGGTCTTTATCAGTGATGGAGGCATACCTGCTCTGGCAAAGGGCGGAAGTGGCGATGTTCTTTCCGGTGTAATTGGTGCTCTATCGGCAAGGGGAATGGATTTGCTCGAGTCTGCCTTGGGTGGAGTTTATATTCATGGTAGAGCTGGAAGGATTTGTTCCCAGGCCTTTGGTGATGATTCGGTGGCACCATCGGATCTTATAGAGCGCATACCTGATGTGTTTAAAGAACTTCTCTATAAGAAAGATTAATGAAAAAAGATAATAACTACTCAGGTAGTTCCGGCTTCGAAGAAAAACCCTCCAGATTGCCAAAAAGTGAGATCAAATACTACTATAGCCGTGAGGAAAGATTGAAGAAATTGAGGAGGGGGTATACATCACAGACTCCCAGATTTTTCAGAAGAAAAAGAAGCAGGATTTTATTAATACTTCTGGTCGATATCTTTTTAATTTCAATTGTAGCATATTTGATTAATAAACCGGCAAATCTCTATGTTACGAAGAAGGCTGAAGATCTCCAGTACGAGCTCAATGTTACTGGTATTAGGGGTAAAAAAGTTATTGTTGGATTTTCACTTAAAAATCTTGGTGCCAATCCATATCACTTCGAGAATTCAGGAAAAGTGATTTTAAAGATATTGAAGAAGGATGGCACGATGATTTCGAAGGAAAAGAGTTTTTCTCCCGAAACAGAACTCCAACCTGGTGAATCAACCTCTGTTATTTTTATTTTTTCCCAGGATGAACTACCGGCATCTGGGAAATTGGTAATCTACTATAGAGATTATAACTCACCGATATTTTCAAGATCTGTTCGTTTTTAGTGAGCGAAGATTGTCTGAAAAAATATGGTCTCCTTATCTCCGCAGATCATTTTAAGACTTGTTATTTCTGATTTTTTTTAATAATTTTAGAAAAAAAATATAAAAGGAGAGGGAAATGCCAGGACCAAAGGGCAATGCTGTTATTGGACAGTCAGGGGGACCAACTGCTGTAATTAACAGGAGTTTTATAGGTGCAATAATGGAGGCAAGAAAACACGAGGAGATACTAGAGTTTTATGGAGCCAGGCATGGCGTCCAGGGAATGCTGAAAAATGAATATGTGCCTCTTTTTGAGCAACCAAATTTTGTTCTCCAGCAGATAGCCAGAACACCAGCAGCGGCTCTCGGTTCAATTAGGCACAAACCGACGCGAGAAGAATGCATGCAGATTTTTGACAATTTTAAGAAGATGAATGTTCGTTATTTCTTCTACATCGGCGGTAATGATTCTGCAGAGACTGCTTATATCATAAATAGTTTTGCTGCAGAGGAAGGTTACGATTTAAGAGTGGTACACATCCCCAAGACCATTGATAATGACCTTCTGGTAACAGACCACTGTCCGGGCTATGGTAGCGCTGCAAAGTACGTTGCATGTGCATTTATCGGTGATAATGAGGATAATCGGGCGTTGAAAGGCGTGAAAATCAATGTTGTTATGGGTAGAAATGCGGGATTTCTGACTGCTGCAAGTTTACTGGCCAAGCAGTACCCGAAGGATGGTCCCCATCTTGTATATATCCCTGAATTGCCCTTCGATATAGATAAATTTCTTGAAGAGGTGGACAGAACTTTTAAGGAGCATGGAAGAGCTCTGATTGCAGTTTCTGAGGGGATAAATCGTCAGGGCATATACAATCTCAAAGAAGACGAAAAACCGGATTATCTCTCCACCTGGGTCAATTCAATTGTAAAAATAAATCTTCCGGAAAAGTATATGCCAAAGGGCGATGTCAAGAAGGTAGAGGTGGATTCTCATGGCAATGTTGCTCTCAGCGGATCAAGTATGTTAGGTGATGTACTTGCTTTTATAGTGAAGAGTAATCTGGATATAAAGAGAGTAAGGGCAGATACTCTTGGGTATCCGCAGCGATCATTCCCGCTTGCCATTTCGGAGGTTGATGCAATGGAGGCCTACAGGGTTGGAGTAGATGCTGTTATTGCTGCGACAGATAGCAATTTCGATGAGGGTAGCATAGCTATAAGAAGGATAGAGGATAAAGGTAAGTATGAAATAGAAACATTTGTAACTCCACTTCAAAGTGTACAGAGAAAAACGAAAAGTTTTCCGAAAGAATGGATTACAGAAAATAATGAGATTGATGAAAGAAAGTTCAGGGAATATGTAACTCCACTTGTTGGCGAACTCCCAACAACAGGAAGGTTTGTAAAGGCTATTTTCTGATTTTCCTGAAGAAGGCCGGTATGATATGTCTGGTTAAAAGAAATGGGAGAATAATAGGAAGTATTGTACTTTCCATACTTCTTCATGTTTGTATCTTATATTTCCTGAGCAGGTCGGATATACTCAGGTTTGACAATTCCTATGAGGAACAAATATCGAATAATTATGTAAACGTAGAGATCGTTCCTGTTTTAAACAGTCCAGGCCCTCCAGAATCAAAAAAGGTTGATCTGAAGGATAGTGAAGTATCGATACTGGCTGGATTTAATCGAAAAAATACAGAGTTGGAGAGTGCAAGTAAATTTCACGCATTGTTGGGTGAGCGGAAAGAGCTGCCAGCTCAAGAAAAGAGTGAAAAGAATGAGAAGAGAGTCGTTTCAATTGAGGAATCTGATTTGTTAAGTGAAAAAAGGGTTGATAGAGAGGTTAAAGAAAAAACCTATATTTCAGCATTCGATTTTAATGAAGCTAAAGAGATCCGGAAAAAATTGAACCGAATTGAAAAACGATTCTTAAATCCCGTAAATTCAAGGGTTAATTTTAAAGACATGGAAGTGGTAAGATTTAAAACTCCTGAAAGTACTGGCTCCCTGGATAATGCAATACCCGTGTTACCGCCTGATTACAGAGTTAATAAAAAGCCCATCTATCCAGCCATTGCAAGGGAGAAAGGTTATGAGGGTACAGTGGTACTATTAATTGAAATTGATCAATCAGGAAAAGTTGTAAATACTAAAGTTAAAAAATCTTCTGGGTATCCAATTCTTGATAAATCTGCTTTAAAAGCCTCAAGAAAATGGCTTTTTGAGCCGCCCAGAGTTGAAAACGCTGGAATAAAAGCAAAACTCCTCGTTCCAGTTGAATTTAAACTTCAGGAATAACTCTGCTTTTGTCTCTCTACTGAGCTGGAATGTATGAAATATTTTTTGTTACCACCACAACGCAAAAATGTTAGATTAACTTCTAGGAAAAAAGAGGGGTAAAAGGTGAAAAAACTTTTGAAATATTTTATAACTGTAATCTTATTTTTTTTATTTTTTGCAGCCATAACATATACTCGGGGTTATGCAGTAAATACTGAAGCCCTAAACTATTTTTCACTTGGTTTTTATTTCTACTACGAGGGAAACCTGAGAAAGGCAAAGACTTATTTCGAACAGGCAGCGAGGCTTGAAAGTGAGCCGAACTATGTTCTTTATTCAATTTTGGCAGAAGTTTCAAGTATGCTGGGAGAGAGGGAGGAGGCTAAGAAATATGCTAAAAGATCGCTTGAATTAAAACCGGATAATCCCGAATCGCTAAGAATAATTTCCTCAATTCTGGTTAGCGAACAAAATTATGAAGAAGCAAAGAAATATCTGGAAGAACTGCTTCGCATCAGACCGGATGATTATCAAACCCTTTATTATCTTGCCGAGGTATATGATGCCCTCAATGATGATAATTCTCTGATAGATATTTATAACAAAATACTTCAGATAAACCCCCATCTCGTTGAGGTAAGACTGAATTTGGCTCAGCTATATCTGAAGAAAGGGGCTATTGGTCTTGCAAAGAATGAATACCTCAGTATCCTGAAAGATGATCCAGAGAATGAAAGAGCAATGTTTTATCTTGCCTATATCTACTTAAGTGAAGCAAATACCGAAAAGGCGATTGAGGTATTCAGGAAGCTGTATGATAAGAAGCTTCTTGACTCAAAGATGATTGAAGACTACATTGCAAGCCTTTTCGTTGAGGGTTATGATCCAACACCGCTTATCTCAAAGATTGAAAAGGAAGAAGAACTGAATAGTGTAACAAGAGGTATCATGGCGTTTTACTCAGGTGATTACACCATGGCTAAGAAATTATTTAAAAAGGCAATAGATGAAAATAAGGACAGTATTACTCCTTATTATGGGCTGGTTCGAATAGCTGAAGCCAAGCGAGATATGGAGATGGAAAAAAGATGGAGATTTGTTCTGGCAGGCATTTACTATCAGTATAATGCGTATAGGAGAGCTCTGGGGGAAGCAATCAGGGTTAAACAGATAGATGAAGCTTATATTGAAAACAGGTATTTGCTGGGGGATATTTATCGTGCAATGGGGAAGTATAAACTCGCACTGGAAGAGTATAATTATTTTCTCAAAAACAGCAGGGAAATTGGTGATGTTTATGTAAAGATAGGTTTTACATATGATTCAATGGGAGAAAATGAAAAGGCTAGAGAAGCATTTGAAAAAGCTATAGAGATCTCTCCCGATAATGATAGACTGTATTACTATCTTGGTATAGAATGCAGAATATTAAAAGATTACGAAGGAGCCATAGAGGCATTTAAACGTGCCGTTGAGATCGATGCCGATAATGCTGATTACCTATTTAATCTTGGAGTCTCTTATGAGAGATCTGGGAAAATAGATAAAGCTATAGAGTATCTTGAAAAATCTATCAAACTAAATGACAAGGATCCGATTGCATTGAACTATCTGGGATACCTGCTGGCCGATAAGGGCATTCGATTGAAAGAAGCTAAGGAATATATTGCCAGGGCATTGGAATATGATCCAAATAATGGAGCATACCTGGATAGTATGGGTTGGGTTTATTACAGGCTTGGAGATTATGAGAAGGCAAGGGAGTATCTGGAGATGGCAATTCAGTATATAGATGAATCGGATGAAGAAAATTACCTGATATATGAACATCTAGGTGATGTTTATTATAAAATACAGATGTACGAGGATGCTATCAGGGCGTGGCAGAAAGCTCTGGAAATCAAGTATGTCAGGGGAATTTATCTTAAAATTAAGAGAGCTGAAGTAAAGCTACGTAACATGTAAAGAATAGGAGCATGTCTGGATGAGTAAAAAAACTTCCATTTTGATAGTTTTAGCTGTCTCTGTGGCTATGCTTGTGGGATGTGCAAGATATGTGATAAAAACTGAAAAACCACAGAATATAGCGGAGCTGAAACGGAAAATAGATGAACTACAAAATTACAATAACGGTATTGACTACTTTCAGGGTAAGGCCATTGTGATCTACAGAAAGAAACAGGGAGATGAGGAAAAAGTGTATAGTTTTCTCGCCAGAGTTTATAGCAGTCCTGAGAATAATTTAAGGATTAATATTTCTGATTTTTTACTCAACAAACCGGTTCTTTCCATATCCGTTGTTTCTAAAAGTGTCACTATAGTGGATCACCTGCACCTGAGGTTAATTCAAAAAAATATGGAGGAAATCGATCTCTCAAGTTTTATAGAGTTACCCCTTCCTCTGGATTTTTTTATGAAGTCAATTACAGGAAAAGTTTATATTATCGGTCCTGAAGATTACTTGCTTTCAGGATCTACCAGTATTCTGGAAATATCAAATTCAAAATCAAAAGAAATTATATATTTTAATTCCGATCCTCTTCCAGCCAGGATTGAACTTATTATAGAAGATAGACATATAATTGTAAGTTTTGAAAAAAGGATCAATGAAAGCAATAGTGTGCCTAAAAAAATTGTTTTTACAACCGGGGATGAATCACTTGAGATAAATTATTCTCAAATTTTAGTCGGAGAGTGTTTTGAGGATTCTATTTTCCTTATGAATGATATTGACACTTCGAGGTTAAAAAAAGTTAATTGAGTTGAATAATTTACACCATTCTGTGTAAAAATTACCACATTTTTTCCTCTCAGAGAATTTCATAAAACTTATAACCCCCTAATTATTTGATTTATAAGAAATTATATTTTATAATTATTTAAATTATGGTACTTATTTTGCTATTATAAAATAAAAAACCCGAAAAGGAATAAGATGCAATTGCAAAAAACTATTGGAAAGGCTGTTTCGTTAGAAGGGGTAGGAATACACAGTGGGAAAAAGTCACACGTTTTACTGACACCGGCTCCTTTGAATACAGGGATAGTATTTAAGCCTGCCAACCCAAAATCTTCTACGGGAATTGTAGCCAGGGTAGATAATCTTGTTTGTACAAGAAATGCAATTACAATTGGTAGAGATGGATATTCGATTCAGACAATTGAACATTTTATGGCTGTTTTCTATGTTCTTGGAATAACCAACCTTTATGTAATTGTTGATGGAGAAGAGCTGCCAATCCTGGATGGCAGTTCAATTAAAATTCTCGAGGCTGTAAAGGAAGCTGGAATAGTTTTTCAGGAAGATTATTCTGAAGTCTTCAGTATACCATATCCAATCTGGATAGAAGAAGATGGAAAATATCTCATAGCATTGCCAGGGGATGGTTTTAGAATAACCTACACTATAGATTTTTCATCGAAAAGCAGGGCTATAGGAACTCAAACTGCACATTTTAATGTAACACCTGAGATTTTCGAAGAAAGTATAGCCCCGGCTAGAACCTTTGGTTTCTTCGAAGATATGGATAATTTAAGATCAAATAATCTGGGTCTTGGGGGCTCGCTTGAGAATGCTCTGATTTATACCAGAGACGAATTGTTGAATCCTGATTTGAGATTTGCCAATGAATGTGTAAGACATAAAATACTTGATCTTATTGGTGATCTTTCTCTGGTAGGTTTTCAGCTGAAGGGCTATTTTATAGCTCATAAGTCGGGGCATTCAATGGATATGGAGATGGTTAAAAGAATAAGACGCATAGCTTCAAGGAGTAAAAGGTACAGGGTACTTCCACGAGAGCTGGTCAAAAGAAAAGAGAGAGAGTTTCTCAGATTCAGGAAAAAAATTAATCTTTAGCTAATTTTAACTCCTTCTCCAATTCTTTCACTTATCCAATATCCCGGATATCTGGTTTAATTTTTGCTCAATAATATATTAGACCCTAAGTTTGAAGACCTCTTATTCCGTAATGTTCTGTGGTTTTAAATACCCGTAAAAATATAAATTAATGCCATAGCTTTTATATTCTTTGTTCATCAATATTTTAATATGATATCCCACCTCCTCCGATTGCGAACCTCAGAAAGAATCCCTTCATGCCGATTTTGGGACCGGTTATTGTCAGATCTCCCATCTTCCATTCAGAATCTGAAAACGAGTAAGCATATCCAAGTTTGATACCAATGAGAATTCCTCCCACGCTATTTTCCTCTTTTGCAAGTGGGAAAAGGTAATCAAGAGCCATTCCCATTGTTATAATATAGGCACCTGTACTCAGATAAGATTCTCTCTTTGGATCATTAATTATATCACTGAAGGATAGAGTACTTTTTTCTGTGAGTCTAAGATCAAATCCTCCACCTCCAAAACCAATGATGGGATAAAGGATTAATCCCGATTTATAAAGTAGAAGGTATCCGACATTAAAAAGACCATATCCACCTGAGAGGTGCTGATAATAATTGGAAGTGCTTTTTTTCTGCTCAAAGCTCTGGCCTTCACCCCCAAGTACTATTTTGTTGAAAATACCGTATCCCATGCCGCCAAAGGTAACATCTCTGTTATCAAAGGTTGTAAAACCAGAAGAACCTGAGCTAAGTTCAGAGTTTAATTCACTTATATCAAACCAATGAAATCCAATGTTGAATCCACCAAGACCCCCTCCTATAATTCCGCTGTTTCCGGAAGCCCGTGTGGCAACAGTGATTAGGGTTATGGAGATAAATAAAACTATTAATAATGATGAACATTTTTTATTTTGAATTCTCATTTCATAGCCCTCCAATTTTTCAGATTATAGAAAATAAAAATGCCTTTTAGAATACCTTGAGTTTTAGTTCTCCACTTATCCCAATAGTTAGAAAGTTGTCAAACATATCATAGGCTGCAAAATTGAACATCAGAAAATCTGTAAGTTTGAGCTGTAATCCTCCATTAAATACACCTCTGGCTTCATTCCATGGAAGTGCCTGACCATGCCTGACACTGAAGTTTGTAAACTCTCCGATAAGATAGAGTTTATCCTCCACCAGAGGCTTTTTAAGACCGACGAAGAAATTAATCCTATACCCGGCATTCATTCCAAATGTATATCCGAGCCCCGTGCTGAGTTTTCCAAGCTTTCCAGCACTCTCGCTGATTACTCCATAGAGGGTTATTGGTGTGCCTGAAATTCCAGCTTTATCCCCTGCAAGTTCTATCTGGATTCCTATTCCGGATTTAAATGTCCCTTTTTTATAAAAAAGATATTTGGAGCCAAATATAAGTGGGGTGGAGCTGAATGAGTAATCCTTTGAAACCGGTATCTCCTTTCCTACGGAAAGTTCAAAATCTGGGATCGGGCTTGTGGCACTGCTAAGATAAAAATTGCCGGGAGTGAAGATGAAGCCGCTTGAGATGTTCACTTTTCCTCTTTCCGGTACCTCGGCCGCCGGGACTGTAAAGAGACCATTGCAACCTGTAATTGTAAGTTCTGCTGAGCTATCATATGGTTTGAGATTTATAGAAATTAAAAGGATGAAAAGAGGGATTAAGATCTTTACATAATTTTTCATTTTTATTCCTCACTTTATTCAATAGTTTTTTACCTGATGTATTTCAATTTCCCTTGAGGCTTAATATCCGCATTATTATAATATTTGAAGTTTATCTTATCAAATAAAATTATTCCAGTAAAAATAGCGAGGAAAAATTTTTTATTTGGATTTTCAAAAACCATTTTTGTAATGGGAGTTAATGTGGTGTTTACCGGGGATGAATATTCTTGCTGCGATTATTCCAGCATATTATCTTGAGCTGATAAAAATGTCCGTTAATAAAAACCGTTAAAATACCTGACCTGAGAGGGAAATAAATGAAATGTTCTGCTTTCTTTATGCCAACGGCTCGTGAAGCGCCAAAAGATGCAAAGATAATGAGTCATATTTTAATGATCCGATCCGGTATGATCAAAAAGCTTTCCAACGGTATCTATGCTCTTCTACCATTGGGATACAGGGTGGTCAGGAAGATTGAACAAATAGTCAGGGAGGAGATGGATAGGATTGGGGGGAGTGAGTTTTACCTTCCTGTATTGATAGATGGAGAATTGTGGAAGACCAGTGGAAGATGGTTTGATATGGGACCTGAGCTTTTCAGATTGAAGGATAGAAATGAACAAGATTTCGTACTTGCACCAACCCACGAAGAGGTTTTTACCTATCTTCTTAAGGATCACATAAAAAGTTACAGAGACCTGCCGCTTGTTGTTTATCAAATAGGTCTCAAGTTCAGAGACGAGATAAGACCGCGGTATGGGGTAATGAGAGGAAAAAGCTTTATTATGAAGGATGCATATTCTTTTCACAGGCATGGAGATGAAGCCTCTCTTGATAAGACTTACAGGGATATGGCCGAGGCATACAGGAGGATATTTTTGAGATGCGGGCTTGAAACTGTGCCTGTTCTTGCAGATTCGGGGGCGATGGGAGGATCTCAATCGGAGGAGTTTATGGTGCCATCAAAGGTGGGGGAGGAAGAGATCGTAAAGTGTGATTCGTGCGGGTATTCTGCAAATGTTGAAAGGGCGACTTCAAAGCTGGATAAGCAGGAATACCGGGACTTGGGAGAGATTCAATTAATAGAAACTCCAGATATAAAGACAATAGAGCAGCTCGAGAATTTTCTTGACATCCCATCAACTCAAATGATAAAAACAATGCTTTATAAGGTTTATAACCCGCGAGGTGAGAAAGAATACGTTATTGTGCTTATCAGAGGGGATCTTGAGGTCAATGAAACAAAATTGAAAAATTACCTTGGGGCAGTGGAAATTTCAAAGGTAGAATTCGATGAATCCTTAAGAGAGCTTGGTATTCCAATAGGTTTTGCTGGTCCGGTTGGACTGGATGAAGGAAAAGTTGAAAAAATTAAAATTGTCGCTGATGAAAGTATAGCGGGAATAAAGGGTGCGGTAACAGGTGCAAATAGGGAGAACTACCACTATAAAAATGTTAACGAGGGAAGGGATTTTACCGTTTCAGATTTTGTTGATCTGAGACTTGTAAAGGAGGGTGACAGGTGTCCGGTATGTGAAACCCCCCTTAACATTTTTAAAGGCATAGAGCTTGGACATATATTCAAACTCGGATACAAATACAGTAAAGCTTTTTCAGTCGAATATCTGGAACAGGACGGTTCGACTGCTATACCATTGATGGGATGCTATGGTATAGGTATCGAGAGAACAGCGGCAGCAGTTATAGAACGGCATCATGATGATAATGGGATCAAGTGGCCAATTACTGTAGCTCCGTTCCATGTTTATATCCTTCCTATCAAATATACTGGAAAGATGAAAGAGGTGTCCGAGAGATTCTACAGTGAATTTGCAAACAGGGGGTATGAGCCTCTACTTGATGATAGAGATCTTCGACCGGGGGTAAAGTTTAAGGATGCCGATTTAATTGGCGTTCCATACAGGGTAAATATAGGTGACAAGGGGCTGGCGGATGGAAAGGTTGAGGTTGTTGTACGTGATACTGGAGAACGTATAGAGGTAACGGTGGAAAGGTTGGTGGATTTTGTTTGTGATAAAATTGAGGAGGATTTTAAGAGATACTCTTCTTTGTGAGATTTGTCTGGATTGAACAGGGTAACTCTTATCTATTGAGATAGTAGTTATTTACTCTGGTTTAGTGGTAAAGACACTGGATATGAATAAAGGTTTTAAAGAAAAGATTCGTACTATGAGATCTAAAAATCACAGACAAATATTTTAAGGGAGGCCGTTGTATGGTTTCTGTATCAGTTATACTTGGAAGCGATTCGGATATACCTGTGTATGAAAAGGTGAAAGAGGTTTTGAATAATTTTGGAATACAGCATGAATCCAGAATCCTTTCGGCACACAGAACACCGGAGGAACTCAAGGATTACATCAGATCTGCTGAAAAAAAGGGGATTAAAGTTTTTATTGGAATTGCTGGACTTTCGGCTGCTCTTCCAGGAGCCATTGCTTCATATACCACGAGGCCCGTGATTGGAGTTCCTGCCCTTGGAAGAACCTCGCCTGGTGGGCTTGATGCACTTTTATCGATTGCCCAGATGCCTCCTGGTGTTCCGGTAGCTGCAGTTGGAATAGAAAATGGGCGAAATGCTGCCCTGCTGGCTCTGCGAATTCTCGGAGTTTTTGATGAAAATCTTAATGAAAGATTGAAAAAGTTTGCTGAGGATCAAAAAGAGCTTGTTCTCAGAAAAGATAAAGATTTTCAGGGGTGATTTTATCCATCATATTAAGAATTTTTGAGGGTGTAGTTCTATTATTTGGTTAAATTCTTTGGTATCTTTAAAAAGGAGAAAGAGAATGAATAGAAACATATACGAAAATATAAGTCCTATTGATTCAAGGTATTACAAAAGTTATCCAGATCTAAGTGAGGAGCTTTCCAGGTATCTGTCTGAAAGATCATCGATTTACTATCAGGCCCTTGTAGAGGTGGCATTAATAAATGTTCTTGAGCGTTACGGTGTGGCGCCACCCGGATCCTCGGAGGAGATTAAAAATGCTCTGAGGAATCTTGATCCCGATGAAGTATACAGAGAAGAGGAAAAAACCAGGCACAATATAAGGGCCCTTGTAAATGTAATGCAGAGGTATGTGAATGAAAAGGTAGCACCTTATATACATCTTACCGCGACATCTGAAGATATTACTTCCTGTGCCAATGCCCTGAGGATTCGTGATGCTTTTTACAAAGTAGTGATACCAAAGACAATCAGGTTAATAGAGGTGATGATAGAGATAGTAGAAAGGGAAGCTGATACAGTACAGATTGGAAGAACACATGGGCAGCATGCTGTTCCGATAACTGTGGGATATGTGTTTTCAGGCTACGTTAACAGACTGGGAGAGAGGCTGCAGAAAATGCTTATGGCAGTAGATGATCTCAGAGGAAAAATGAGTGGTGCTGTGGGCGCGTACAATGCATCTTCATTGATCGTTGAGGATCCGAAGAAGTTTGAAGAGGATGTTTTAGCGGAATTAAGGCTGAAGCCTTCTGCATTTTCTTCTCAGATAGTTGAACCGGAGTACATTCTTGATCTGATCCATGCTGTTGTATCGGCTTTTGGAGTCCTGGCCCAGATCTCTGATGATATGAGGCATCTTCAGAGAACCGAGATAGGTGAAATGGGCGAGAGCTTTGAAAAGGATCAGGTGGGATCCTCCACAATGCCTCACAAGAGAAACCCGTGGAATTTCGAGCACGTAAAATCAATGTGGAAGGAGTTCATGCCCAGAGTCATTACCAGATATATGGATCAAATATCAGAACACCAGAGAGATCTGACAAACTCCGCCTCGGGAAGATTCATTGTAGAGATAATAACGGGTTATGTTATGTGTGTGGAGAGATTGACAAAACAGCTTTCAAAGCTCGTCGTTGATAAAAAAAGGATATTGGAGAATCTCAAAGCAACAGGGGGGATGTATTTGGCTGAACCACTATATGTGCTTCTTGCCTATCATGGGTTCAAAGATGCTCATGAGCGTGTAAGAAGGTTAACATTAAGGGCAGAAAAGGAATCAAGGTCTCTCATAGAACTTGTGAGAGAAGATGAGAGCTTTAAGCCAGTTCTTGAAGACAAAAAATGGAAATCTCTTGAGGAGGATTTTACCAGTTATACGGGTAAGGCAAAGGAAAGGGCACTTGCTATCAGTTATATATGGAGAGCGAAACTTGACGAGATTAGAGGATTATGTCAGAATTATAAAGAAGTGAATTATGTCTGAAATAAAAAATAAGAATAAAGTTGCAGAGTTCAGGATGTTTGACGATAAGCCCCATGAGGAATGCGGTATTATAGGTGTAATTTCTGCTGATAAGAGCGTTGATGTGTGTGAGCATATTTACCTTGGCCTGTATGCACTCCAGCACCGCGGGCAGGAGAGTGCCGGAATTGCAACACTCCAGGGTGAATATGTACATGTTAAACGTGGGAACGGACTTCTGAACCAGGTCTTTAAGAGAGGGGATTTTGAATCTTTAAAAGGAAATCTGGGAATAGGGCATGTGAGGTATTCAACAACAGGTTCCGGTTATATACAGAATGTCCAGCCAATATTTGCCCAATACTGGGGTGGGATGATGTCCATCAGCCACAATGGAAACATTGTGAACTCTAAGGAAATAAGGGACAGTATAATTCAGAAGGGTGGGGTTGTTCGCTCAAGCTCAGACACCGAGCTTCTTCTTCATCTTATCGCTATGGAAAAACCCGGGAATGTTGAAAATGCTATATTGAACGCTGTGGGAAAAATCAAAGGAGCTTACTCCATAACGTTGATTGCTGAGGGCAAACTCATTGCAATAAGAGATCCGTATGGTTTCAGACCTCTGTGCCTGGGTCATATGCCGGGGATGTATATAATAGCATCTGAAACTGCAGCTCTGGATGTCGTGGGGGCAAGGTTTGTGAGAGATATACAGCCGGGAGAGATGATAGTCACTGATGGAAGAAAAATGAAAAGCATAAAATTCAGGAAAAATGAGAGAAATGCTCTCTGTGTTTTTGAATATATATACTTTGCAAGGCCAGATTCCTACCTGGATGGGGTAAGCGTTTATAAGGTCAGAAAAAGATTGGGTCAGGAATTGGCGAGGATGGCAAAGGGAATTGAGGTGGATGTTGTAATACCTGTTCCTGATTCCGGTATTACAACTGCTATTGGGTTTGCCCAGGAAGCCGGACTTGACTATGAAATAGGGTTATTTAAAAACTCCTATGTTGGCCGAACATTTATTCATCCTGGAAAGGATGAGAGGGGAACCCGGGTGAGAATCAAACTCAATCCTATAAGAGATGTGGTTAAGGGAAAACGGCTTGCTGTTCTCGATGATTCCATTGTCAGGGGTACCACCAGTAAAAGGATAATAAGGATGCTCAGGGATGCCGGTGCTAAAGAGGTTCATATGTTCATCAGTTCTCCGCCTATAACACATCCGTGTTTTTTTGGAATTGATACTGCTGAGAAAAAAACCCTTATTGCTTCTACCCAGAGTGTGGAGGATATAAGAAAGTTCATTGAAGTGGATACACTCACTTACATTACAATAGAGGGGTTATCGAGAGCGGTAGGTAGGTCAACCCGGGAGTTATGCTATGCATGTTTTAACGGTGACTACCCGGTACCTGTGGAGGAAGAACGTGGAGATAAAATGATTCTCGAGGACTACAGGGTTCTCGAGATGTAAGCTCATTGAAAGAGGAGGAGGAATGGCCCTTGATTACAAAAAATCAGGTGTTGACATTGATAAAGGCGAAAAATTTGTAGAGATTATCAAAGAGAAACTTGGCAAAGCGGGTCAGTTGATTGGTGGGTTTGGAGGTGTATTCGATCTGGCAGGTTACAACTATGATCATCCTGTTCTTGTTGCTGGTACCGATGGTGTGGGAACCAAAATGCTTCTCGCCAGGAAGGCTAACA
>CAZFGQ010000054.1:0-19515 GCA_964518675.1 uncultured Spirochaetota bacterium | reverse complement strand
TAAAAAAATTACATTGAGACATTAGAATAAAGGTTGATTACCGGTCTGGTGTTCCCTAATTGTTTGATTATGTTAATAATTGGAATTATTTTTTTTCTCTGGAAATGTACCATTTGTTTATTAAAATGTAGGATCATAATTTCAAATGATTTTCAGGGGGAGTTTTATGGATTTTGAAGTGGGTAAACTGTACCACGGATTCAGGTTTATGAGTGAGACTTTGATCGAGGAAATAAATGGAAGAGGAAGGATTTTTGAACATGAGAAAACAGGGGCTAATCTTATTTCAATAACAACGGATGATGACAATAAGGTTTTCTGCATTACCTTTAAAACCCCGCCGCCTGATAATACAGGACTTCCACATATACTGGAGCATTCAGTTTTATGTGGTTCAAGAAAATTTCCTGCAAAAGAGCCATTTGTTGAACTTGCAAAGGGTTCGCTTAATACTTTTTTGAATGCTATGACCTATCCGGATAAAACGATGTATCCGGTTGCAAGCCGGAATGAGAAAGATCTGTTCAATCTTATGGACGTATATCTTGATGCAACGTTCTTTCCAAAAATTCACGAGATTGAAGAGATATTTTTACAGGAGGGCTGGCATCTTGAAATACGGGAGAATAACGAGCCTGTATTGAGTGGGGTTGTATATAATGAGATGAAAGGTGCATTTTCCAGCCCTGAAATGTTGTTAATGCGAAAGATCCCCGAGTCACTTTTTCCTCAAACTCAGTATGGTAAGGAGCCGGGAGGGGATCCAGATGAAATTCCAAAGCTTACAATTGAAAAGTTCAGGGAGTTTCATAAAAAGTATTACCACCCATCAAACTCGTATATTTTCCTTTACGGTAATGGTGACCTTGATAAACAACTGGAGTTTCTGAACAATGAATATTTAAGGCATTTTACAAGAGAAAAAATTGATGTGGAAATAAAACTCCACCCGCCCTTTGAAAGAATATCGGAAAAAACATATCTGTATCCCATTTCAGAACATGATAGGGAAGAAAACAAGAGTTATCTGAGCTTGAACTATGTGGTTGGTAAATCCACAGATCCAGTGTTATATATGGGATTTGATATTATAGAATATCTCCTTATGGAAACCCCCGCCGCACCACTTAAGAATGCCCTTCTGAAAGAGAAACTCGGTGAAGATGTCTTTGGAATATATGAACGAAACATTCTCCAGCCATTTTTAAGTTTTGTGGTGAAGCATACCACTTACGAGAAAAAGGAAAGGTTTGTTGGTACCATTTTTAAAACTCTGGAATCTATGGTTGAGAGAGGGATTGATAAGGTTCTTGTCGAAGCGGCGATAAATGCAAAGGAATTTGCACTCCGAGAAGCAGACTTCAGGGGTCTTCCAAAGGGATTGGTGTACTGCATACACTGCCTGGATAGCTGGATCTACGGGGCCGATCCTTTTATACACCTCAGGTTTGAGCCAACTCTTTCCATGATAAGAAAAGCTCTCAAAGAGCCTTTCTTTGAAACCCTGATAGAAAAATATATATTGAAAAACCAGCATGGTTCCATAGTAACGATAAATCCTAAAAGGGGACTCCAAAAGGAAAAAGATTTAAAAGCCCGTGAGGAACTTAAAAGAGTTGTCTCGGGTCTTTCAAAAGAGGAACTTGAGGATATTAGCCGAAAGGCTGAAGCTCTGAAAAAAAGACAGCTTACCCCCGATCCACCGGAGATACTTGAAAAGATTCCTCTTCTATCTTTGGATGAAATAAACCCGAGAGCAGAAAAGCTCCCACAGGAAAGGCACGAGATAAATGGTAGAACTCTTCTATTTCATCCTGTTTTTACCAGTGGTATAATATATCTGAATCAGATCTTTGATGTTGAAAGTATTCCTGCTGAGGAGCTTCCTTACATCTCGGTTTTGAGTTATCTCCTTGCAAAGGTGAGCACAAAAAGTTTTCATTACACGGAGCTTGCCAATGAGATAGACAAACATACCGGGGGTATATCCTTTTTCCCTTCGACGTACTCCGCAAAAGACACCGATGAAATATATATGCCGAAGTATATTGCAAGGTCGAAGGCTTTTGTAAATAAAATAGAAAATCTTGTTAAGATCTTGAAAGAAGTAATATCTGGAACTGTTTTCAATGATAAGGAGCGAATCAGGGAGCTTTTGTTTGAGTTGCGTTCTAGAATTGAAATGAGTATAAATCTGGAGGGGCATTCATATGCAATCAGACGATTGTTGGCGTATTATTCGCCCTTCGGAAGATATGTTGAAGAGCTTTCTGGACTCAATTATTACAGATTTATAACCTCACTTACCTCTGATTTTGAGAAAAGGTTTGAAGAACTCGGGGAAAGGTTAAGTTCTCTATGTAAAAAAATTTTTTCAAAGAATAATGTATTACTGAGTGTTACTGCAGATGCAAAAGACTATGTGAAACTCGAAAAACAGCTTGGTGAAATATTTGAAGGGTTCTCAGACCATAAAGGAGAAACCATTAAGTATGAGTTTTCTGAGCTTGATGGGAATGAGGGACTTCTTACTCCTGGAAAAATTCAGTTTGTTGCGAAAGGATACAACTACCGGAGACTGGGTTACGATTACAATGGAACGATGCTTGTATTGAGGACTATTCTGGGACTAGATTACCTGTGGAATAGGGTGAGGGTACAGGGTGGCGCTTACGGTTGTTTTGCCCGTGTTTCACGTAATGGTAACTTTTATTTCTGCAGTTACAGGGATCCAAATCTCAGGAAGACACTTGAGGTTTATAATGGTGCCGGAGCATACCTGAAACAGTTTGATCCTTCAAAACGCGAAATGAGAAAGTATATTATTGGAACGATCAGTAAGCTTGACTCGCCATTAACTCCATCAATGAAAGGCGAAGTGGCCACCGACAGGTATATCAGGGGAATTACCTACGAGGATGTACAGAAAGCTCGAGATGAGGTATTGAGTACAGACAGTAGAAAGATAAAACGTTTTTCAGAGATGCTCGACGATTTGATGAAGAATGGATATTACTGTGTGATTGGAAACGAAGCAAAAATTAAGGAACATTCGGATCTTTTTGCAAGGCTTGTTCCCGTATTTCAGGCCTGAAAAGTTCTGTATATTAATAATGGGGTTGATATGCGCGGAATTCTTAATATAGCCATTCTTATTTCTCCAGTATTTTTACTGATTGCTATAGGTTCGCTTCTCAGAATTTTTAAGGTAGCAGATGACAGGTGGGTATCCTCGTTCAATACCTTTGGAATTACCATCGGTTTTCCCATTATAATTTTCAATAACATAATGGAGATCGATAGAGAATTCTTAAAGAGAGACCTCGAGGTATTTTATTTTAATTTAATTCTTCTTACTCTTATTATAATTTTTGTCTATTTTGTAACACGAAAATTTGGGATTAACATAAAAACAGTTAACACTTTTTCTATTTCAAGTTTTTTTGGAAATGTTGCGTATATAGGGTACCCTGTGGTGATGTATGTGTATCCATGGGCAAAAGCCGAGGTATCGATTTTAATTACTATATATGTTTTGCTGCTCTTTACCATAGGACTTGGAATTCTTGAAGTTAGTCAGAATAAAAAGATGGATTTTATAGGTATAGTTTTCAGTGTTATGAAAAATCCCTTTATAATTGCCATACTTTCCGGTTTTATTTTCAGGTATCTTAATCTCGATCTGCCTCACTCAATTAGAGAGGTGCTCAGGCTTATAAGTGAGGCCACTTCTCCGATAGTATTAATTGCGGTTGGTATTTTCATAATTAGAAAGCTGAGGTTGAACAGGATACTTACAGGGGTTATTGCTCTTACCTTTATTAAACTGGTTGTTTTACCGGTTATTTTTTTCATATTTGGAGATGCTATGGATATTCTTCCCATCTTCAGGGTTTCTATCATTGAAGCTGCGATGCCCCTGGGAATTTCTCCTTTTGCGCTTGCCGAAAGATACAGGCTGGACAAAGAAATGATAGGCTCTGCAATAGTGTTGAGTACCATTCTTTCTACATTCACGCTTCCATTTGTAATTTCAAAACTTGGATAATTTATGATCGGTTGAATGGAAAGTTATTGTCAACTCTGATATTTAAGGAGGCTTATTTTGAATGGTGATGAGTATAACAAAGAAAAAGCTCTTCTTGAGGAACTTGAGAGTTATAAAAGGGAACGCGAAAAAATAAAGAAACTTGTGGGCTCGATTGGAGGCAAGAACTTTGTAAAGAAAGATAGAATAATAAATATAGTATTTCTTGGTATAGTGGTGGGATTGTTCATTGTAGAAATCACAACAAATATTATACCTCTTTACCTGAGCCTTGAAGTCGCTGTACTCCTTATTTCTGTGAAAATAGTTTGGTTGATTCAAAATATTACCAAAATGGATCATTTCCTATTCTGGATATTAAACTCGATAGAGTTCAGGATAAACTCTCTTGATAAAAAAATCTCGGAACTTGGGGATATTATAAGCGGGGAAAGAAATCAATAGAGGTGTATCGGTTTTATAAAAATTTTCTGTAAACTCTGTGACGTTTATAGATTACACCACCAAGTCTTTTCATCTCAGCCTGGACCCGGGTATTCGTTTCCAGTTCATGATGGCTATCTGCATATTCCATTCCCAATTTGTGGGCACTTCGGGTCATGGCAATCATCATTAATGTATCGAGGCCTTTTCCTCTGTATTCTTTCTTTATGGCTCCCAGCAGGAGATCAAGTCGATTTGATTTTTTTTGTGTGGCTTTTATAATGAAGTACCCAAATGGTATGAGTCTTCCCTTTGCCTTTTTAAAACCTTCGGTGATATCCTTTATCCCCAGAATGAAACTTACTATTTCGTTCTTCTCGTTTACGATAACTTTCAGAAACTCTGGGTCCACTATTTCTTTATAATTATTGGTTGCTTTTTGAATTACTTCTTCCGTAAGAGGAATAAAACCGTATATGTCAACATAGGTTTCATTCATAAACCTGAGGACATCTGGCAGGATTTTTTTTAATTCTCGTTTAGATTTGAATTCAAGCAGTTTTACATTCATTCTTTTTTTTACACGGTCAGCAATTTTCTGGTAAAGTTCGGGTATTTCCCTGGGAAGCATTATTTTGTATGTAACATAATCAACCTCTTTCTCGTAACCTTCATTTTCAACCAATTTAGGGATATATTCGAAATTACATATTGTTCCAATTGAGGGTCTCTCTGAGAAACCCTCTATTATAAATCCCTGAGGATCCTGGTTGGAAAACCCCAGTGGACCCACAACCCTCTTCATTCCATGTTCCAGAGCCCATTTCTCAATTGATGAGAGAAGAACGTGAGCCACCTCCTGGTCATTTATCGATTCAAAATTGCAAAACCTTGCATGTGGGTCTTTCCATTTATCTATCAGTCTATGGTTGATTATACCCATAATTCGACCAACAGGTTTATTATCACGATACACCAGGTAACAAACTGTATCTGAATATTTCAAATGTGGATTCTTTTTGGGGTCAACGTAATGTTTTTCAAAACGAATTAGGGGTGGAACCCATAATTCATGATCCTTATGCATTTCGAAAGGAAGCATGATGAATTCTTTTAACTGCTTTTTACTTTTTACCTCGATAATTTCCACTGACATTCTTTAATCCCCCGGCATAGAGTGATATTTTCATGCTTTTACTGTGAGTTTAAAGGCTCACAGGGAATTTCACCTCTGGGCTCCATACTCTTAAAGAGAACCCGTATCCTATAATGAAAATATTTTTATTTTTAAAGAGATTGCTCCTTCTGGGCAAACTTCCTGGCAACAATAACATCTTATACATGTTGAGTAATCGTGTTTTGGATAATTCTCATCGGTTAATTTTATTGACTTGGGTTTGGTAGGGCATACCCTTATGCATTCATAACATTTCGTACAGAGATTTTTGTCAATAACAGGTTTTGCTATTAACGCATTCTTGACCAGATTCCTAATTGGTCTGGGGATTCTATTAAATGTTCCCTTGAATCTTGGCAACATAAACTTCTTCGCCAGTTCTTCAATGGGGTCGCCAATAATTTGGATATTATTCATGTTTCCGAGTTGGCTTTCATTTCCTTTGACAATGGGAGTTACAAACTCGGGAGAAACACACATCAGTTTTGCTGCAACGGTATCCATTGCAACCGGGTCGTCTGATACAAGTATTACGCTGGCTTTTATCGGATTTCCCCTTCTTGGCCCATTACCTTCCATTGCGAGGATTCCATCCATAATATATAAACGGGGATTGACTATTGTGGTCAGATCCACCAGCATCTGAGAAAATTTATCTACTGTTTCAAGTTTGGCGTGAAAACCTGCTTTGGTTGGGCCGGGGATACAGCCAAATTGATTTTTAATAGCCCCTGTTAACAGTGTTAACCCATGTGTTTTCAGTTTTGGTAAACTGATAATGCCATCTGAATCAAGAACTCCTTTTGCGATACTGAATACTTTATTCTGAACCGCTTTCTCAGATATTACTTTCTCAGAGTTCCGGAAATCTGCTATTTTTACTCCAGTTTTGTTGCAGGCCTCATAAATCCCGGTTTTTTTCATGGTTTTAACAGGGTCGTAAAGGGAAGGGGAGTCACCACAGGATACTGTTGCGCCAGAGTCATTCAGTATTCTGGCAACAGCTTCAACAAGTACAGGGTGTGTTGTTGTTGCTCTTTCGGGTTCATCCGGAGCAAGCATATTTGGTTTGAGCAGTATCTTTTCGCCTGTCTTTCCAAATAGATGAATCCCACCCAATTTGTCGATGGCATCACCGATTTTTTTGTAGAGATTCTCTACGATGTATTCTTCAGCCCTTATGAGTATTACTTTTGATCTTTTATTTAATTCTTTTGAATTAACTTTTTCAGTCATTTTTTCATAATCTATTGGGGTCATTTTTAATCCTTAGAGTAATCTAAAATAATCTTTAATTTCGTTTATTTCCATATTTTATTGAGAGAATTATATCTATTGTTAACGCAATGAGCACGTGAGTTAAAAAGGATGGAATGAAGCTTCTTGATGAAAGAGCAATAGATCCAAATACGAAACCAATAATGAGCGAACCGGCGGTTTCGCCTATTCCCTTATTGGTATGGGTTAGTGAATATATTGCGGTGCTGATTACTATCGCCGGTACCGAACCCCAGGTTTTGTACAAAGAGAATAATAAAAATCCACGGAATGAAAACTCATATCCTCCTATGTATATAATCCAGCAGACTGCTCTGGAGAATGTGTGTCTGAGGGTTTCATTTTTACCAAAAGAATTCTTAAATTTTTTTTCTCCCTCATCCGTCTTTGAGTATAGCAGCAGAAAGGGAAATGTTGCAAAGTACAAGCCCAGAGAGATTAAAAAAAAGTATATTTTAACTGGTAAGCCCACCCCGTATTCAGCCAATCTTTGTTTATAGGAGAAATGAATCATCAGTACGGGAATCAGTGTAAAAAGCAGAACCCCCAATATTTTTTTCATAACATCTTGCTGGAATTGTGAAAGAGAGTTTTTTGTAGAAATCTTTGAGTTTAAGATTAATGAAATAATGTAAATAAGGGTAATTGCCAGAACAGTGGCTGAGGGTTCTTGCTTTTCAATAAAGTAGGTAATGTTCAACCGTTTCTCCAGTGATCTGTAATATTTCTATACCACTTCACAGTTTTTTCTATATGAGTCTCTATATTTCTGTCAGGACAATAATCAATCTCCTTTTTTGCCCTGTCGCATGTATATAGGAAATCCCTTCCAGCTCTAATTACCCTGTATAGAGTAAGTGGTGGTTCAAGAATATACCCAGTTAAACCGCAGAAGCACTGAATTATTGCGCTTATTGTCAGGGCAACGCCAAACGGGATCTCCCTGTATGAAGGTTCTACATTCATCTTTTCTGCAATGATATTACAGAACTCAATCCATGATACTACAATATCGTCGGTAATGTTAAAGGTTGGTACATGGCTTTTATAATTTTTAAAATCGATCCTCAGAACATTATCGATGGCATGGCATAAGTTTTCGATAAATAGTGGAGTAAATCTCGATTTTCCGTTATTTAAAATGGGCCATTTTCCCTTTTCAATCATTTTCAACATTTCAAAGCTCCACTTTGTATCTCCCGGGCCGTAGATGGCTGAAGGTCTGAGAATTACCAGTGAGGTTTTACTTTGCTCCGTTATCTCAATGGCTCTTTTTTCTGCAAGTAACTTTGTTTTTGAATACATGAATTTGAGTTTTGTTTTTTCGCTTTCATTCTCATCTTTCATTTTTTCCCCGTATCCCGCTACGTTTGCCGTTGAGAGAAGTATAAGCTTTGGGATTTTCATATTCTTACAGGCATTTGCAACATTTTCTGTTAAATTGACGTTTGCCTCTAAAAAATCCTTCCTTTTTCCCCAGTCAAGAGAGCGAGCCGCACAGTGAATAACACAATATGAGCCTTCTATAGCTTTTTCTATCGATTCCCGATTTTTCAGGTTTACTTTTATTGTATTGTTTTCACAACCTTTCAGTTTTTCAAGGCTTGATCGTTCTCTTACCAGACCCAGGACCTCAAAACCCTTGTTTTTCAGATACTTAAGGATGGATGAGCCGACGAACCCACTTGCACCTGTAATTGCAATGATTTTTTTTCCCATTTTTAATTTTTTTAATTTGTAATTTAACTGTAATAATACAATTATTTATGAGTCACCAAAATATTCCCTGTGCCATTTTATTACCCTTCTAATTCCTTCTTTAAGGGCAATTTCTGGCCTGAATCCAAGTTCCTTGAATGCCCTGGATGGATCATATATATAATAATTTTTTCTAACATTATTTATTCTTTCCAGTGTGATTGAAGGTCCTTTCTCCCTCAACTTAGAAAACATTTCAGATATCACACCTATTAAAAGCATTATGGGGTAAGGAATCTGGATAAATGGTCCTTTTATATCAAGTTCTTCAATAATTTGATCTGTTATATCGCGCCATGAATAGGTATTTCCATCAGTGATAAAGTAGGTTTTTTTTACAGCTGAGGGGTTTTCTGCAGCCATTCTTATTGCTCTTACCAGGTCCTCCACGTAGATCAGGCTCGTCTGTCTGTCTCCATTTCCCAGCAGGGGTTTGATGTGCCTTTGTATTATCTTTATTGCCTGGAGTAATTCTTTTTCCCTCGGTCCATAAACATTTGGTGGTCTTATAATCACATATGGAATGTCGTCAAGGATCTGCTTTACTATCTTTTCTGCCTCCAGTTTGGATCTGCCGTATTCGTTAATTGGTACGCATTCATCCTCCTCTTTTTTTAGAATACCTTTCTTTGAGGGTCCAGATGCTGCAATACTTGAAATAAACAAAAATTTTTTGATGTTTCTCGAGGATTCTCTGCATGCCAGAGCCAGGAGTTTTGTTCCAAGAATGTTTGTTCTGTGATAAAGTTTCGGATCGCTTGATTCGATCACCGCTGCAAGGTGGAATACATAGTTTTTGTTTTTTACCGCATCTTTTAAAAATGCTATATCATTTAAATCTCCTCTTATGATCTCCGTATCTATACCTTTCAGGTATTCCAAACTGCTTGTTTTCCTCAGTAAGCACGTTACCCTGTAACCGTGTTTTGAGAGATGTTCAACCAGATGACTTCCAATGAATCCACTTGCCCCTGTTACAAGAGCTTTCATCTTCAACCCTCATCGTTTAATTAAATATAGAATTACTTTACTTTATCCATCCCATTTCCCTGTACCACTTTACGGTTTCTTCGATTCCCTTTTCAAGAGGGTATTTTGGTTCATAATCAATATCTTTGAGAAGTAATCCTGTATTATATATCCAGTGTCTGTGTTTCAGGTCAATTGCCCTCCTCAGATCAAAAATTGGAGGTTTTCTCAATAATTTACAGAGTGCACCTATTAAAATTCCCATACCAATGATACTGAATCTTGGAAACTTTATAGGGATGGTTCTTTTTTTTATGCAATTTTGAATAGCCTTCGCTATTTCCAGATAGTTGTATATTTTTCTTTCTCCAGCATAGTAAATCCTGTTTTTCGTTTTCGTACTCCTGGCAGCCTTTATAAGGATTTCTGTAAGGTCTTTTACATATATTATGTTGGTGTATCCATCTCCTATTATGGGATTTATTCCCATTGAGATAAACTGAAAATATGAGAAGATCGTTCTTTTATTACGCGGACCATATACAAGGGCTGGCCTTATAATTGTAAATGGAACGGGAGAAGCATTTATTATGTAATTTTCCGTTTTGAGTTTGCTCTTACCATAATGTGTTGTGGGGTTGTTTTGGCAATCTATATCTTTGGGTTTAAGCTCGTTGCATGGACCTGCTGCTGTGACACTGGATACGTATATGAATCTTTTCAGATCCACCGCCTTTTTTCTGCATAAATCAAGGATGTTTTTTGTCCCTTCGAAATTAATCTTATAATAATCTTCTGGATTTCTGGCATTCATGAGCCCAGCCAGGTGAAATATATAATCAAACCTGTTTTTAAAAATGGGATCCAGGGAATCCTTTCTTGCAATATCACCATAGAAGATGTCTACTCTTTCCGGGTTGATCCAGGTTATGGGTTCATTCTCTTTAATTAGACATGAAACCCTGAAGTCTTCGCTCAACAGGGCTTCTACAAGATGGCTGCCAATAAAGCCCGATGCTCCTGTGACTAAAGCCCTCATTCCAATACTCCCTTCAAAGTAGAGGGGTAAGAAGAATTGTCTTTACTATATCATAAGTTCTTCCTTTTGGTAATAAGAACTACCGGTTTATTTTGTTTTCCTCTGGTATTAAGAACTTTTTTAATGCGCTATTTGTCCAGAAGAAGGCAACAGTTCCAGATATTAAATTGGCTGTTGCAAGTCCAAACCATACGCCCTCTGGTCCTGTTTTAAAAATAAAAACGTTAATAAATGCTAAAGGAATTGATATTATTGCAAGCCTCAGGAGTGTAATGATCATGCCAGATATAGGTCTGGCTATGGCCTGAAAAGATGAGGTTGCAAGAATACTTACCGCACCAAAGATATAGGTATATTCAACTATTCTGGTTTGCCTGACAGAATAGGAGACAACTCTATCCACTGAAGAAAAAAATGGGAATATCCTGTGAGCATATACAACAAGTATTGTTGCAAAAAATGCACAGAGTGGAATTGCACTTAGAAGTCCTGCCCTCCATGCTCTAATCATTCTTTCATGGTTTTCTCTACCAAAATTTTGGCCTATAATTGTTATCAAGGAAAATGCAATGGAATTGATAGGTAAAAGCAGAATCTGATCTATTCTTCCGCATATTGAAAAGGATGTAATTGAAGCTGGATCTATCGTTGAAAGAATTCTGTTGTAAACAAGAAAACTTAGTCCTAGAGTTATCTGCCCTGCGGTTTGCGGAAACCCTATGCCGAGAATCTCTTTAATGGTACCAAAACTTACATTTCTGAATTTCCATTCTATCATGGTAAGTGTTTTTCTTTTTAGGAACAGATGAATGAAATAAAAGCCTGAAATGAGGCTTGAAAGCACT
Source organism: uncultured Spirochaetota bacterium (assembly GCA_964518675.1). Classification (GTDB taxonomy): domain Bacteria; phylum Spirochaetota; class B62-G9; order B62-G9; family CAZFGQ01; genus CAZFGQ01. The sequence continues at coordinate 7,978 of CAZFGQ010000054.1, read as the reverse complement.
GTGGCTATTGCGGCACCTTTAATTTTTAGATTAAATACAAATATAAATACCGGGTCAAAGATCATATTTAAAATTGTAGCAATGAGCATCCCAATCATTATATTTTTCGTAAGCCCTTCTCCCTGGAGGATTCCGTGGAAGACTCCAGCCATAAAAGCAAAACAGGCTGCAGGCACTATGTACCTGAAATACTCCAGGGCATGTGTGAAGTAGTCACCCTTTCCGCCGAGGGCCTTTATCAGTTGTTCATCAAAGGTATAGCCAAGTATGAGAAAGATTAAGGAGAGTGCAGTACCGATTAAAAGCCCCGATTCAGCGGCTCTGTTAACACTGGCATAATCTTTTCTGCCTATCGATCGCGCCACAATAGAGCCAACACCTATCAGTATTCCAGAACTTATTGCTATTGTTAGGAAAATTAACGGGAATATAATCCCTATCCCGCCCATATAACTCGGGTCATTTATGTTAATTCTGCTTACCCAGATGGTATCCACTATACTGTAGAGAAGCTGGAAGAACATTCCTATAAAAACGGGTGTAGCAAGTTTAAATATCAGGCCCATAATTGGGCCTTCATACATGGCTTTAAACTCATCAATTTCTGTGCTTTGCATAGGATCTGATAGATGGCTATTATAACTCGAATTGCCAGTGCTGTTGATCCCATTTTTTGAATAGTCTTCTGGGGATATGTTTTCGTGACTCATAGAATTTCTTTTGTCAGATGTTTTTAAATATACAGAAGATTATATATTGAAGCTTTTTATATTCAAAGAAATACCCTTTAAAGCAAATAATTTTTTAAAGTTGGCTCGAGTGTTTGTTTTAAATCAGATTTAAAAACTTACCTTGAATTCAATGTATAGGGAATCTCTTTTTTCAATATTTGTTATGAGATTATTACCCTTACCTTCAAGTAATACTGCGCCAATGTTTAATTCAGTGTTATCAGAGGGAAATATTTGAATCTCAGGTATATATCCCAACCCGTAATTGTTTTTTATATTATCTATATCTCCTGTGGTGGCAAATAATGTTATCGGGTGTACTTTGATTTTATCATTGAGGAACGACTTTTCTAGCCTTAACATAAGATAGTCTTTAATGAGGTCCTTCTGGTTTTCAAAGTCGAGCCCATGTGCGAACTGGGTATTGATATATGTTCCATCTGAGAATGTATAATCGGCTCCAAGTACATATCTTGTGCATATATCAGACTTTTCTTCACTACCGACGGGGATTCCTGAAACGATAGTTGTCAGGGAATATTCTTCGGGAATAAATACGGCAAGTTCTCCCCATGTTCCAACATTTCCCAGTGATCCTGTGAAATCAAACCCGGCAACCTGAACTTTTGGGAAAAACATGTAGGTATCATCGACTGTATAGGTGCCGCTCAGATCTACCCTGTATGCCACAGGCACCCAGTACCGGCCATAGTAATAACTGAGAGAAAAATCGTAGTTTCCAATAAACCATGAGGTTTTTAAACCGAACTGTATATTTTCTCCGAGGTACTCGTCTGGCATTTCGATGTGGGTTCTGCCCAGTTGGGCTCCCGATAATTCAGCGAAATTTTCGGGAAGTGGAGAAGGATTAAAATATGGAACAACCACCCCCTCTATCTGTAGAGGCCCCGGATAAAGATCAAACTTTATCGCAGTAATTCCAATCTTTTCTCCAAAGTTGAATATGTCCCTTAGATCGGATGGGCAAAGATTAGCAGTTGGATTAAGCTTATCTGCTGTGCCCCATACAATTATCTGTTTCCCCAATCGCATATCGATGATACCAATGGGGAACTGGAATATATCCAGATATGCTTCGTTAAGAGTTGTACTCAGAGGCATTACAGTGCTTGGAGATGAGAGATTTGAGAGATCTGAGATCGAAGTTGGAATTGTAGAGTTGAGATTAAGCTCGGCGAAAAAGTGATATCTCTGTTGGGATTCTTCAAACTTCAGGTTCAGGTTAATCCGGGCGGTATCTATTTTGCCCGTTTTCAAAATCAGGTAGTTGTTTGATTCTATACTTCCGGATATTTCTGCCGATCCTGAAAGGTTGGTTGCCTGAAAAAATATAATCTGAACAGATAGAATTCCAAAAAAGGCCAGGTATTTTAAAAGTTTTTTTGATCTTTTCATTTTTTACCTCCTCGAGAATTGGTAGTGGTTAAACCAGCTTGAGAATTGTTTCTGGTTAAACCAGTTCATTTTGTCCTGCACCTATCTCACCTGGACAAGTGTTCGTCTGGTAAAAATCGAGTCTTGAAGTCCAATGTCGAGCTTTACTTCCTCAATATAGCTATGAGTAATATGATTAGTTTTAAGGTCTTTTACGTACAGTTCCATGCTAATCCAGTATCCATCGATCAACTTTAATTTCCTTCTCTCCAGAATTTTTATCAGGTTTCCATTTTCATCGTAATATTCTGTTTTTACAGGGTAGAAATTATCTTTTCTGTACCAGACATGAAGATATGCGTACTCTTTACCGGTTGGATCATTTGGAATCAATTTTATGACATAATGATTTTCTTTTTCCTCAACGAGCTCAGCTCTGTGGGCTTTGGCCAGCTCAAATGCACTTAGATCATCGTATGTTAGATCTGTGCCCGCAAACTTCTGGTTTTTCACATGAGGTGCAATTTTTCTTATTTTATGGAAAGCCGGAAGATAAAGGTACATGACATCATTTGGCAGTGATAGGAAGGCTATCCCTTTTTGATCAGCCGGCGATAGAAATCTTACGAGTCTTTTATCCTTACCCTTCTGGTACATTTCACTTTCTCTCACGTTCCTGAACCCTTTACTGTCGATCAATTCCATTTTCGACCGGATATAGGCATCTTTCGGTGCATTTACAACTTCATCCCCTTTCCTGACTATTTCCATTGGATCCAGTGTTGCAGATAGGAACATTGGGAATAGGAGAATTGAGATGAATAGGAATCCTGCAAATACCGGTGTTATATTTGCCCTCTGTTTCATTTTACCCTCCTTTAGCCTCTTTATTGGTGTGTGAAAATATCGCAAATGTTTAAGCCGTTTTTTATTTCTCATCATGATTTAATTTTCGAGTTTTGTTATTAATCACTCTTTTCAGTGAAACCATAAGAGAAGGCAGAAATACTAAAGCAGAGAAAGCGCTGATCAACATGAGAACACCTATCATCCAGCCTTCCCGTTTCACCGGGATCAATGTCCCGGCAATGAGGACGAAAAATCCGAATGCAACCATAAATGCATTTGATACGACTGCTACTCCTGTGTTCGTCAGGGTATTGTGAAGGGATTTTTCTATAGAATTTTTATTTAATTCCTTCATGAACCTTGAGGAAAAATGTATGGCATAATCTATACCCACACCAATAAGAATGCTTCCAACAAGCATAGTTGCATAGTCTAGAGGAATACCTCCGTATCCCATTATTCCAAAGTTAATCATAATCACAAGAAGGATTGGAGATAGTACTATAATACCAAGCTTCACAGATCTGAATTGCAGGGAAAGGAGGATAAATACAATAAACACGGCGATGATGATGCTCTGAACCTGGCTCTTTATTAGGCTTTTAGTTAGCTGTGAGGTGATCATTATCATCCCTGACAGCTCTGAAGAAATATTGAATTGCTCCTTACCCGATATTCCAATTGAGTTCGCAAGTTCTGATTTTACTGCGTATGAAGGTTCGCTGAGGTTCCACAGGTCATCAATTAATATTTTTTTAAGATTATTTTGGGGATTCAATCCCAGGGCTTTTATCAGTTTTTCTGCCAGCCAACTTGACCCTTTTGTTCTCTGATAGTTGAGTAGTTTTACAGAAAGAGCTTCTGCTGTAATATTGATGAGTTCAGGGTCATTTTCCCAGTATTCGGGTGGTATATCTCTTTTGAGGACTTCCCCAATTGTATTTTCTTCTGCCCATTTTTTCGAAGAAAGGTCAATTAGATCATCTATAACCCGTTCTATTATTCTATCGTTTTCTATTATTATTGGAGCTTCGAACATGAGATAATCTGTTAGCTCGGATACTGCATCTTTTAGAATTTGTTCATCAAGGGGAACCGGGGTTTTTAGATAATAGTTATTATCCTTGATAAGCTTCTCTATATCTTTTATGGTGAAACTTTCTCTATCATTGTATTGGTGGATATCAAGCCAGATGAGCTTTGCCGTCTGACTGATTATGTATTCACTCAGCTTTTCCCTGTGTTCTTTTTTGATATTGGATGTGTCGATAACTACATAGTTACCATTTATATTCTCCTTTAAAAACTTGTTTATGTTTTCAATAGCTTCCTCAATATCCTTGTTTTGATAGCTTCCGTAAGTTGCATTTACCACAGCCTGGGTATAATCAGGCTTTACAAGTTGACTCATAATATCCTTTCCCTCAAGGAGGAAAAGAAGATTGGCCACTTCATCGGATGAGGGTGGGATAGTTTTTCTGCCGTTGATAATTTCATTCATTTCTGCTATTAGCTGTGATAGTGACTGAGGATTAACCATATGTGGAAGGGTTTTTAGATATTTTTCAAGTATCAGCATTCTTTTCAGTACAAAGGGGTTTTTTATGTCTGAATTGATTACTATCTGTGCCGGGATTGCTCCCCCGAAGTTCTTTATAATTTCTTCTTCTGCCTCCCTGATAAGCGATTTCTTGGGAAAGTAATGTACAATTGCACTTTCCGTTTCTATTCTGGGAATGCTTGTACCTGCAATAATAAATATGGATATCCCAAGAATTATTATGAGTTTCTTTCTTTTAAGGATGATCTTTGATACCGCAGACATCATTACCCTGAAAGGGTGAGTTTTGGATTCGTTGAGTTTTCCTTTTTTAGCTTTCATGGAGGCGAGAACTGCAGGAAGAAAGCCAATTGTTAGTATCATTGCGAATAAAACCCCGCACGCTGTAAAAATACCGAATTCACTTATTGCCGTTATATAAGCCCCTGTGAAACTGAGAAACCCCGCAATTGTAGTCAGGGCAGTTAATATTATTGGTATCGATATGTGAAGAGATGTTTTTCTAATGGCCTCGAGTTTGGTGCTTTCATCTGTTATGTCCTCATAATATCGGGCAAGATAGTGGATGCCGTATGCCGTGCCCAGTGCCAGAAGAATCACCGGGATAATATTAGAAACCATGGTGAGGGGAATATTTAGATAGCCCATGAGCCCCATTGTCCATCCTGCAGATATAACTACGATTAAAAGTGGAAGAAAAACACCTCTTGCTGTTCTGAATGAGAAAAATAGAACGGCAACTATAATTATTAGCACAATCGGGATGAGAATTGAAAGATCCCTCGATAGGAATCTGTTCATTTCAAGCATCTGGATTGGATACCCGCTGTAGTAAATCCTGTACTCTCCATTATACTTTTCAGTAATTTCTTTTATTTTTTCAGCAATTATGATCTTATCTGCTTCCGGACTTAGTCTGCAGATTATAATTGTAGACTTTCCATCTTTTGAAATTATCTTCCCGGGGTATGTTTCCTTTAAAAATATGTATTCTTTCAATTGACTGAGTTCTGCCTTGGTGTCGGGGATATCATTTTCATCGATGAGATTACCCACCTCCAACCCGTATTCTGTATCTTTTATATCAATTATGTTGATCAAACTGGTAACGGTCTCGACCCCGTCGACTTTTTTATATTCATTGGTGAGGATTTTGATCAGATTAAGAACGGGTGTGGATATTATATCGTCTGCTGTTATCCCCACTATGAGGTTCAGGTTTCCTCCGTATTGGTCCCCAAGTTTGTTAAAAAGTATCATCACTGGGTCATCTGGTTTGAGGTATTTGGTAATATCGCTGCTTATGGTGAGTTTGGTAATACCATAGCTGAGGATTATGGTAATCAGAACGGTTAGAATTATGATGAGTTTTCTGAATTTCAAGATTTTTCCGATTAGCCCGTTCATATTTTCGTCCTTTTCGACCAATTTTGTTTTATAGTCTATATAATTAATTTTCCTCTATCCCAATTTTAATCATCCCGATTTTAATTATTTAACATTATTGTTCTGATTTATCGTTTTCTGTTTTTTTAGTTTTTCTAATTTCAATCCCTTTGAAGAATACTTCTATTAGAAGGTCTAGTTCCTGAAGGTCAATTGTATCGACAAGATTACTCTGGCCTTCTCTCATGAGAATCTCATACTCGAATCCTTTGAAGGCGATTATAACCATTTTTGCAGTTAGAGTGGGATCTTTCATTCGAAAGACCCCTTTTTTGATTCCTTCTTTGAATATCTCTTCAAGCGTGGATATTTCAAAGTTGGTAAAATCTTCCCTTACTTCTTTTGTAAAGGGAAAAACCTCAAGGTACTCATCGGTAAGCGTGGAATAATAATTTTTAAGTTCTCTAAGGTATTGTATTCTTGCCTTTGAGTAGTTTCTAAATTTTTCCTGGGGTGTGGAGGATTTATCCAGGATTTCCTTTATCTTTTGTTTCATTAATTCTGATTCTCTTTTCACAACCTCGAGAAATATTTCTTCTTTGCTCCTGAAATAGTGGTACAGAGTGGATTTACCAATCCTGATACGTTTTGCTATTTCCTCCATGGTTGATTTTTTTATCCCGAATCTTGAAAAAATATTTCTGGCGATTTCTATTATTTTTTCTCTTTTCTCATTATACATTTGATATATATCGACTAAAATTGTTTTTTGTTCGAAAAATATAATAATCTTTTATTATACTGAGGTCAAGGTTAAATGTGATGAAAGCTACAGTTTTTTAAATTGATTATTTTTTCTTTTTCTATGGTGAAATTCTTTGTATCCTATAAATCAGACTATTCAGTAACATTTTAATAATTTGTAATTAAATCGACTTACAGGTTGGTTTTTAACATTACCTGTTAAGAGTAATACAAGTGGGGAGATTTGGATGTATAAAATTGTTGTATCCGGTATAAGATTCTTTATGAAATTCGAAAAGTACCTTGATTATTTCAGGAGTCGTGCAAAGGATGCGGGTGCTGAAATAATTCCTGTTTATTCGAGTGATGAAGATGAGTTTCTGAGAGAGTCGGAAAATGCTTCCGCTGTGGTGGTGATTGACAGGAAGGTTTCATCCAAATTAATCGAGAATCTCAAAAAATGTAAGATACTTATGGCCCTTTCCGTTGGATACGATTGTATCGATGTAAAGGCAGCAACCAAAAGAAAAATACCTGTTTCAAATGTTCCTACCTACTGTACCGATGAGGTTGCAAATCATGCTCTCACATTACTGGTTTCCGTTGCAAGGAAACTATTCCTTTTAATTAATTCAACTAAAAAGGGTAACTGGGATTATAATGTGGCAAAGCCAATATTTAACTTTAGGAATAAAAAACTGGGAATTGTTGGTCTTGGCAGGATTGGAAGGGCTCTTGTACCCAAGATTAAAGGTCTTGGAATAGAACCGCTGGCCTACGATCCATATCTCTCGGATGATATTTTTTCACTCTGCGGAGTTAAACGTGTGTACGAATTCGACGATCTTCTTGAAAAGAGCGATTACATAAGTATCCATGCTCCCCTTACTGGTGAAACAGAAAAGATGTTTGATCGAAGAGCATTCTCAAAGATGAAAGAGACCAGTATTCTGATTAATACTGCAAGGGGAAGGATTATAGATGAGGATGCGTTGTATGAAGCGTTAACCAAGGGCAAAATTGCGGGAGCTGGACTGGATGTTTTGTCTAAGGAACCACCACCGAAAGATCATAAGTTATTTTCGGTGGAAAACATAATCGTTACACCCCACATTGCCTGGTATTCAGAGGAGAGTTTCAGGAGAAGTATGGAACTTGCCATGGATGAAGTTATAAGAGCCATCCAGGGAAAAAGGCCCTGGTACACGGTGAATCCTGAAGTGTTTTATAAGAGAACCTGATTCCGATTTTTTCTTATACAAGCCATTTGCGATGTTTATAAAATAAATTCTCACAATGAGATAGAATATTA
>CAZFGQ010000053.1:0-19729 GCA_964518675.1 uncultured Spirochaetota bacterium | reverse complement strand
TGGGTTTTTGGCGTAAATAGTTGCAAAGAGTTTTATTTGTGTGTAAATTAGTATTAAGAGGTTTATATTTTTTTTATTTTGTTCCTTCCTTTACAGCTCTGTGATATGGTTGTTTTAAATTATTTATTATCAGGAGTCAGATAAATGGATAAAAAAACGCACTTTTCAATCTGGTATATTGTGTTTGTGGTAATTGTGATGCTTGTTCTTCAATCCCTTCTTGTCAGGCCGCAGTACGAGGTGGTTCCGTATAGCGAGTTTTTAAAACTTGTTAAAGATGGTAAAATTGAATCTGTTGAAGTAGGAGAGACAAGGATTGTGGCGAAAGAAAAGGTAACGTCTGCCACTCAGAGACCAAGAATATTTGTAACCGTGAGACTGGAAGGAGAGAACCTTATTGAGTTTTTAAAACAGAATAATGTTACATTCTATGGGAAAATTGAAAATCCATGGTTAAAGAACTTCCTCATGTCCTGGATTTTACCTCTCCTTATCCTGTATGCTATCTGGGCTATTGCCTATAAGAGAATAGGTAAGACATTCGAATCAGGTGTATTGTCATTTGGTAAAAATAAGGCGAAGGTGTATGCCGAGCATAAAACAGGCGTTACTTTTGATGATGTAGCCGGTATAGATGAGGCTAAGGAAGAATTAAAGGAAATTGTTGAATTTCTAAAGAATCCCGAAAGATACTCAAGAATTGGGGCAAGACTTCCCAAAGGGGTTCTGCTTGTTGGTCCGCCAGGAACAGGGAAAACGCTTCTGGCGAGAGCTGTTGCTGGCGAGGCTGGAGTCCCTTTTTTCAGTATAAGCGGATCTGATTTTGTAGAGATGTTTGTGGGTGTGGGGGCTGCCAGAGTCAGAGACCTGTTCAGACAGGCTCAACAGCAGGCGCCATGTATAATTTTTATAGACGAGCTCGATGCAATTGGTAAGTCCAGAGGTATTACACCTTATTCGAATGATGAAAGGGAGCAGACATTAAACCAGTTGTTGACTGAAATGGATGGATTTAATACGGCAAAAGGAATAGTCATCCTCGCTGCGACAAATAGGCCTGAGATACTGGATCCGGCACTTTTGAGGCCTGGAAGGTTTGACAGGCAGATTCTTGTGGACAGGCCGGATCTTGAAGGAAGGTATCAGATACTCAAGGTCCATACCAGGGGCAAGCGCCTTGGAGCCGATGTTGATTTGAGGAAGATAGCAGCAGCTACTCCGGGTTTTGTTGGAGCTGATCTGGCCAATGTTGTTAATGAGGCTCTGCTACTGGCCGTGAGAAAAGGAAGAGAAGAGGTAAAAATGGAGGATTTTGAAGAGGCGATAGAAAGGGTAATTGCTGGTCTTGAGAAGAGAAACAGGTTGATTAACAAGAAAGAAAAAGAGAGAGTTGCCTATCATGAAGTTGGGCATGCTTTAGTTGGAGCCTTGCTTACCGATGAGCCAATACACAAAATATCTATCATACCCAGGGGGATAGGGGCGCTGGGATATACACTCCAGCTTCCAACCGAGGACAGGTACCTGATGACTGAAAAAGAGCTTAAAAATAAAATAGCGGTATTGTTGGGTGGCAGAGCAGCTGAGGAATTAATTTTTGGAGATGTTTCCACAGGGGCTCAGAATGACCTGGAAAAGGCCACTGATACAGCAAGGAAGATGGTTACGATGTATGGGATGAGTAAGAAGCTGGGATTAATGTCACTAGAAAAACCCTCCCAGATTTTCCTCACTGGAGCCCAGCATCCTGGAGGAGAGTTTATAACTCAGTATAGCCCTGAAACAGGTAAACTGATCGATCAGGAGGTCAAAAATATTCTGGATGAGATATACCAGAATGTAAAGAAACTACTATCTGAAAACAAGAGTGTTCTTCAGAAAATTGCTCAAGAACTTCTGAAAGTAGAGGTAATGGATGAAAAAACCTTTAAGAAGTTTCTTGAGGAAGCGAAGGCTGCCTGAGTTTTAGTTAATTAAATATCAGTTTACTGATTCCTGGAAATAAAGAATCATTTTTTATTTTGTCTGAAAGTTCTTTATTTGGTTTAAAAGATGGTTCCACTCTTAAAGATAAGATTGCCCAATAGAGAAATTATTGAGATCAGTGAAGATGCCAGAAATATTTTTAAAGAACTCTTCAAAGGTAACCTCCCTTTAAATAGAAAGTTAGATGAGGTAGAGTCATTAAGCCCAATTAATGATGCTCTCAACTGGTTGATAAACAATAACCAGGAAAGCATCAGGGCAGAAATTAAACTGGGCCTGAAAGTTGGAACCAAGAAAACCTTCGAGATAATGGTTGTAATGCTTAAAGAACATTCTCTCGCTATTGTAACATTTCATGAGTTAAAAAATTATGAGAAAATCATATCCAAATTAGAATCAAAGGCAAGGTTTTTGAAAAACTTGATGGATAATCTACCTGGAGTGGCATATAGATGCAGAAATGATAGAAAGTGGACAAGTGAGTTTTTATCTTCTGGGATCAGGGCTCTGACAGGTTATGGGAGAAGTGAACTTCTTTTTAACAGAAAAATTTCATTTGACTCAATTATTATACCTGAAGACAGAGAGCATGTCTGGGAACAGGTTCAGAAAGCTCTGGCAAAAAAGAAACCATTTGAGCTTATGTATAGAATTAAAACGAAAGATGGTAGCGTCAGGTGGCTCTGGGAACAGGGAAGAGGGGTATTTAAAGAGGATGGTTCTGTTGAAGCGCTTGAGGGTATTCTCCTTGATATAACCGCTTATAAGGAGCTGGAGTTAACACTATCCAGGGAGAAAAGCCAGTTAAGGACATTGATAGATAATCTTCCCGATCTGATCTATTTTAAAGATCGGGAGAGCAGGTTTTTGCTTTGTAACAGAGCTACAGCGGAGTTCATGGGGGTTGGTAGCCCTGAAGAACTGATTGGAAAAACGGATTTTGATTTTTATCCGGAGAAAACGGCTAATCTATTCTACACGGATGAACAAAATATAGTAAAAACTGGAAAACCGATTCTGAATAAAGAGGAATATTTCAGATCTGCAAATGGTGAGTATGTATGGCTCTCCACTTCAAAGATTCCGATTTTTGATGGGGAGGGCAATGTAACCGGTATTGTTGGAATTGGAAGAAATATTACAGAAATTAAGGAAATGGAAAAGGAGCTTTCAAGGAAGAGTGAGGAACTTCAATTAATATTTGATACAGTTCCTGCAATGATATTTTATAAGGATAGAAGTGGGAAGTTCATCAAGGTGAATCGAGCATTTGCCGAGTATTATGGGGTGGATCCCGAAGAGATAGAGGGCAAATCAAGTTTTGAAATATCACCCAGATATGCTCACCGTTATTATGAAGATGATCAGGAAGTCATAAGAACTGGTAAGCCAAAGTTTGGCATAATAGAGGCAAAGGAATCAATAAAAGGAATGAGGTGGGTTGAAACTCATAAGGTTCCATACCGGGATCGAGATGGAAATATAATTGGTGTTATAGGCTTTTCTTTTGACATCACAGACAGGAAGGAACTTGAGGAGAGATTGAACCAGGCACAAAGACTTGAATCAATTGGAAGGCTTTCAGCTGGCATAGCTCATGAGTTTAATAATCTTCTTACAGTGATCAATGGTTACACTCAACTTCTTATGGCTCAGATTTCACGGGAAAGCAGTATATATAAGTATATTGAGGAGATCGAAAGAGCTGGCCAGCGAGCGGCAGTTATTACCAATCAGTTGCTGGGTTTCAGCAGAAAGCAGATATTCAGGCCTGTTACTCTTGAAATAAGTAAAGTTACTGGTGAAGAACTTGCTATAATGAAAAATCTTCTTCCCAAAAATATTCATATAGAGTGCAGGTTTTCGGACGATGAGCTTTATTTTAACTGTGATAGAACTCATTTCCAGCAGATTTTTACAAATCTCGTGAAAAATGCAGTAGATGCAATGGACGATGAGGGTAAAATTACCCTGGTTACGGACAAAATTGAGGTAGGCGATAGCGGTTTTTATGGGATTTCCAGTGTTAAAGAGGATACCTATGTTATGTTAAGGGTAGAGGACAATGGAATTGGTATGGACGAGGTTACGCTTTCAAAAATTTTTGATCCTTTTTTTACCACCAAGGAGGTTGGAAAAGGCACAGGTCTTGGACTTTCTGTTGTATATGGTCTTGTAAAGCAGAATAATGGGTATATATTTGCTGAGAGCAAACCGGGCGAAGGCAGTACGTTCACCATTATTTTTCCAGTGGTAGAAGAAGGATTGAGAAGTGAGAGGTCCTCTTATTTTGAAAAGGGATTACTGGAAAAATCTGGTGACAGCAGAGGTATACTTGTAGTTGAGGATGAGGATTTTGTCAGGAAACTGCTGATTGAAACACTAACCTATGGGGGTTACAGAGTTTTCAGTGCTTCCAGGGTCAATGATGCAATTGATATATTCCTTGATAAAAAGAGGAGCATCAACCTTCTCATAGTAGATATGGTAATGCCAGGCCTGAGTGGAAAGGAGCTTGCAGAGAACCTGTGCAGTATTAAAAAGGATTTGAAGGTTGTTCTGATCTCAGGTTATCCCGAGGAGCTGATTTCTGAGCTTGAAAATAGCAAGAGAAGGTTTCATTTTATCAAAAAACCTTTTGATTCTGAGGAGTTGTTGAAGAAAATCGGAGAGATATTGGAAAAGTAAAAATTGGCGTTTCTATGGGGATTAGCTTTATCAATTTTAGATGTGCAATTTTATTTAATCTCTGAATTGTAAGCGAAAATTTCTTAATTCTGAAAATAGGGGAGATAATTATTAAGAGATTTTCGAACCTGAGTGATTATTAAGAAGATTATAGTAAGAGATTAAATACGATCTGGATGATGGGTGATCTTTATCCGGAAAAATGTGAGCCTATAAAAGCTACTATGAAGAATCTCGGAATTCTAGCAAGGATACTTGCAAGGATAAATCTTTTAATTCCCATTTCATATATTCCCGCTGACCAGCATACAGCACTGTAGGGTATGGGTGTTAGGGCTCCTACCACAACCGCCCAGTGTCCATATTTTTTGAATAATATTTCTCCTTTTTTGATTTTTTCAGATGAACCGCGAAAAAGACCTTTTTTGAGCAGTCGTGAACCAACAAAATAACCGGCAGTTCCGGCACATACACTTGAGACACCACCCGAAAGCGAGGTCAGTATAATATTTGCACCACCTATGGTTGAACTGAGGACTAGTAGATCGGGTGATATCGGCTGAATGAATATATCCATGATGAATGTTATTCCAGCTATCCCGAAGAAGCCATAAACATCAAATGCCCTTTTGCTTAAACATTGAACATCCTTCTTGAAGATTAAAAAGGCAACAAATATTAAGATTATCAAAAAGATTACAGATATGTTTCTCTTATTTGATAGGATGACTTTAAAACCTTGTTTTTTATTTATCGATGTTATTTTTTTCATTATGGATTTTACGCTTTTGAATAAATATATTCCTTAAATATTTTACAGAATATTGATTTTTAATAATTTTGACCATTTAAAAGAGCTCAGTGAAACCCATCTGTTTTAGCTAAAGTTCATAAGGTGTTTAATATTTTATTTTTACAAAAAAATAAATTTTATTCTATGATTACTATTGACAATAATTGTAAAATCCTTATACTATTATACTACCCTTCTTTTCAGGTGGTGGAATGCTCCAGAGTTCCCCGGAAAAATTAGAATATATAAGTGTATCAGGATAGGTAAAATTTTTAAATAAATAATTTTATTAGAGGAGGTATTTTTATGAGGAGACGATTCTTAGTAGTGTTTGTTGCAGTGGTAATGCTTTTTGCGATTTCTGTTCCTTTACTCTATGGTGAGAAAAAGGAAGAAAAGCAGATCACCATTGGTGTTGTGATCCCGTACGAGATTGGCTGGTTTACAGCATATCATCAGGGGTATGAGGTGGTGGCATCGCAGAAGGGAGTGAAGATTGTATGGCAGTACCATAACTACAAAGCTGATGAGGAAACGAAGGCAATTCAGAATCTTATAACTCTTGGAGTTGATGCGATAAACCTGACTGCTGTTACTCCATCCAGTGCTGAGTATTCCTGCAGACTTGCCAATGAAGCTGGTATACCTATTCAGATCACTGAGAGTGGTATTGCAGAAGGTAAGGGCAAGCCGGTTGCTGATATTGACTTTAACTGGTTTGATGTTTACAAAACAGTGGCTAGAGAGTTACGGAAAGCCGTTCCTGGTGAACTTTCAGTTGTATGGATCCAGGGTTTTGCCGGTACACCACCTGTAATGCAGGGTATCCAGGGTTTTAAAGAAGAGATTGCAAAACTGGATGGGATTAAGCTGGCTACAGATGTTCAGTATGGTGATTATGCAACAGCACCATCACTAAACATCATAAAAACAATTGTACAGTCCGGGATCAAGTTTAATGTAGCCATAGGTGCATGCCAGGAAATTACAGAAGGAATTATACAGGGACTGAGGGAAGAGAATGTTGATCTTGATGATGTAATAATAGTAACGGTTAATGGTGGGCCAATGGATGTTGAGAACCTAAAGAAGGGCTATATTGATTACTGTCTCAGTCTCTCTCCTGGTCTCCATGGAATGATCAACGCCGCCAATCTAATAGCCTATCTGAATGGCGAAACATACCAGAAAAAAGCTTACTCGCCGATTGTTTGGTGTTCAAAAGAAGATTGGCAGGAAAAGTTAATCCCCTGGGGAGTTGATGAAAGCTGGATGCCTGTAGTTGAAGAGTTTGTTAAAACAGGTCAGTATAAACCTGAGTTGAGGAAGTAGTAACGTAATATTTTAATTAAGATCCTTGAATCCGGAATGGAGAGATCTTCCTATTTTATTTCCTGTTTTATTACTAGAATAAAGATAGTTAATATTCGAAAAAGAGTTATTAATACCAACTATGAAATTCTCTGTACGGGAAGTATGAAATGGTGCAGCGATTAAGAATTAAATGGGGAATGTAAAAAATGGAGCTGGTATTACAGGCAATCGACATTAACAAAACTTATCCTGGAGTAAAAGCCCTTGATAGTTTTGATTTTGAACTTATCAAGGGCGAAGTCCAGGCACTGGTAGGTCAAAACGGAGCCGGTAAATCCACTTTTATCGAAATAATTGCGGGTTCCCTCCGACCGGATTCAGGGAAGATTATTATTGAGGGTAAAGAGTTTGAGTATCTTGAACCTTTTCAATCCATTGAGCTGGGGATTCAGACTGTTCACCAGGAAACCCAGCTTGTGAATGAATTGTCGGTAGCTGAAAATATTTATCTGTTTGATATACCTGTAAACAGGTGGGGGCTTGTCGATTATCAATTGTGCAAAGAAAGAGCAAGCTCATTGCTGGAGGAACTTGGAATTGATATCGATCCTGATTTAAAAGTTGAAAAACTTACGTTTATTGAAAAGAAGCTTGTAAGTATTGCAAAGGCATTTTCGAGAAAAGCAGAAATTCTCATTCTTGACGAGCCAACTGCTTCACTTGATGAAAAGGGAAAAGAAATTCTGTTTGATGTAATAAGGAGAGGTACCAAAAGAGGTCTCAGCGTTATCTATATCTCTCATAATCTGGGTGAGATATTTGAAATCAGCAGTCGAGTCACTGTGCTCAAGGATGGTAAAAAGGTTGGAACTCATGAAACATCAAAGATAAGTATGAATACGATAGTAAGTGAGATGATTGGTAAAAAGGCCACAACGATTTATGTCAGAGACAAACATGGCAAATGGATAGATGAGCAGAATAAATTAGAAGTAGTTGATTATTCGCAGGCAGGAGTTGTGGAAAATGTAACTTTTTCGGTCAGCAGGGGTGAGATATTTGGACTCGGGGGCCTTGTGGGTTCTGGTCGAACTGAACTTGCCAGAATGATTTTTGGCCTTGATGAAAAAGATAGTGGTAGATTGATTTATTGTGGGAAGGATATTACTCCGAAGAGTCCTTATGATGCCATTCAGAAGGGCATTGGATATCTTACCGAAGATAGGAAAGAGGATGGTCTACTGCTCGAACGGCCGATTCTGGAGAATGTTAGCCTGGTAAGGCTTGCAAAGAGTAATCGTTTTTTCCTGAATCTCCTCCAGGAAAAAATTGAAACCAAAGAGATGTCTGATAAAATCCAGATTAAAACTCCCTCTATCGAAAATATAGTCCTTACCCTGAGTGGAGGAAACCAGCAGAAGGTCATACTTGCCAAATGGCTTTTTGCCGGGGCTGAAATACTCATATTTGATGAGCCCACTGTTGGAATAGATGTTGGGGCAAAAGGTGAGATATACAGAATGATTGAACAGCTTGCAAGTGAGGGAAAGGTTATAATTATGATTTCATCTGATAATCCAGAATTAATTACCATGTGTGATAGAGTGGGAATAATGAGAAATGGAAAGCTTGTTACAATTCTTGAAAATGAAAATATCAATGAAGAAAATATTTTAAGATACTCTATGGGAGTAATAGAAGAGGAAGTTCAAAAATGACCGAAAATGTCCAGATTAAAGAAAGAAAATCCAGAAGATTTAATCTCAGCCAATCCATGATTTTAATTTTGCTGATCGTTCTCTTAAGTATTATTGCAACTGTGGTTAATCCTAATTTTATCAGATTTACAAATCTCATAAATATACTCCAGCAAATTGCTGTTCTCGGTATAGTAGCAAGTGGTGTGGGTATGCTACTTGTCTCTGGTGAAATTGATATATCTGTGGGATCCCAGGTATCTTTGATGGGAGTTATACTGGCTATGACAATTCAAAAGATGCTTGGATTACCCGAGGGTAATGTTGCACAGTGGAGGCAAACACTGGCAATCCCTTTTGCCGTATTTATCACATTTGCAGTTGGATTTGTGCTTGGACTTATAAACGGAATTACAGTTATCAAATCAAAAGCTCATTCATTTATTATTACTCTTGGATTCATGCTCGCATATAAAGGTGTTGCTCTTTTAACAACGGGTGGTGCATCATATATGCTTTTTGGCACATTTGAAACACTGGGTAGAGGTAGGGTGCTGCACTTTATCCCGATTCCGGTTCTTTTCTTGATTGGAATTATACTTGTTACTCATATAATACTGAAGTATTTCAGATATGGAAGATTTCTATATGCAGTAGGAGATAACAGAAAAGCAGCATATGTCTCTGGTATAAACACAAATAGAATCACAGTAACAGCATATATTGTAGTTGGACTCCTAGATGCTCTCGCGGCCCTGATTCTTATCTCCAGGGTCGGTTCAGCGCTGGCAACAACGGGAGATCCATATGCCCTTGATGCACTAGCGGCTGTTATAGTTGGTGGCGTGTCCATTCTGGGAGGTAAGGGTAATGCCCTCAGTATTTTTCTTGGTGTTGTATTGATTGGGTTAATAGGCAATGCCCTGATTATAATGAATGTTAATCCATATGTAAGGGATGTTGTAATTGGTCTGATTATAATAATAGCAGTTTCCATAGGACAGTTTTCAACCCAGAAATAAACTGAACTGGACCAGATTTCCCCATACATTACTAATTACCTTGGTAAGTTTATTAGTGAAATAGTAACTAACATGAGAGGAGAAAAAGATGGAAAGAATTGACCTGCTTGCAACTATAAAAGGCTCACTTTTTGAGGATTTCTATCCCAGGGCATGGGATCTTAAAAAGATAGACGAGTGTTGCAGTAAAAAACCCGAACAGGTATTTGAAAGAGAAGAATGGTGGCACAAGGATTTTACGCCTGTAAAGGCCGATTCTCTTGAAGATTTCAATACCCTGATGGGACACGAAATTGCACTGAAAATTAAAGAGGCCAAGGATGAGGGAAAAGACATAATTGTAATTCTATCGGCAGGCCCTATGGGTATGTACAGGTGGGCTGCAGAGTTCCTAACACGGTGGGGTGTAGACTGTAAGCATGTTCATGGATTCAACATGGATGAGTGGAGCGATTCGGAGGGCAATACCCTGCCGCCTTCAAATCCTGGTGTATTCAGGAATGCTATGGAAAGGGCATTTTATGGAAGACTTGGAGAATACACTGTGCCAGAGAAACAGAGACACTTTGCGACAAAAGATGAACTTCCCAGATACCCTGAATATATATCCGAACTCAGGGCTAAAGGTGCGAAGTTTCTGCTGATATATGGTATTGGATGGGTTTTTCATATAGCATTCTGGGAGCCACACTTTGCTGAAGATTATTCAAGTATGGAAGAATGGAAAAAACCAGCCTATAGGCTTGCTGCAAAACTACATCCTCTCACAATTATTCAGAACTCCATTACCAGTTTTAAAGGAAGGATCACCCTTGTACCGGCAAGGGCAAATACGATTGGACCTGGCATTTTTCTCCAGGCCGATTATGCGATAGGGGGAGTAGATGGATACCTTCCAGCGAGAAAAATGATATATCAGAGCATGGCCTTATGGGTAACTTTAAAGTACGGACCGGATATGTGGATACCTTCGAGTGTTATGCCCCAGTATCCGGGAAAACTTTTCTTCATAAAAGAGCTTGCAGGGCCTCTCAAACCTGAAGTTAATTAGCGAGAAGAGAGATGAATGGTGATCTATTACTTTACAATGGGTGCGTGGTAACAGAGACACATGCCATTGAAAATGGATATCTATTAATTGATGGTGGCGAGATAATTTCTTATGGAGAAGGTCCCTCGAATAAAAAGGATTGTGCGAATGCAGAGGTGAACTTAAAGATAGATTGTAAGTCCATGTATATTGTTCCGGGTTTTATTGATATTCATACACATGGGATAATGGATGTTGATTTTATGGAAAGTCCCGCAGAGAAAATAGTTGAGGGACTAAATGAATATACCAGATATGGGGTAACCGGGGTACTTGGAACAACTCTCTCAAATCCATTATATAATATATTGAAGCAGCTAAAGGAATTCAGAAAGGTACGTGAGGATAAAACTTTTGGTAATGTTTTAATTGGGGCTCATATTGAGGGCCCGTGGCTTGCTCCACGATGCAGGGGAGGTCATGCCCTCGAATATCTTGTTCATCCAGATAGAGATGATGTTGAGAGGCTTCTTGGAGAAGCAGGCGATATTATCAAAACTGTAACTTTTGCACCGGAACTGAATAATTCAATCTGGCTTGCTGAGAGGTTAACACGCGAAGGAATAATTCCCGTTATAGGGCATACAGAAGCTACTTATGAGCAAACAGAAGCTGTTATAAGAGCAGGAGCAAGGCATGTAACACACATGTATGATGCACTGCTAAGTTATAAGGAGAATCCGAAAGAAGCTCTTGTAATGATGCCTGGAGTGGAAACATCAGTTGTACTCCATGACGAGGTTAGTATAGAACTCATTGGATGCCCGATTCATGTCCCGAAGCCTTTTTTCAGGTATATAAATAAGGTCAAACCTGCTGATAAAAAAATAATTGTGACTGATTCTCTGGTTGGAACTGGCATGAAAAATGGTACAATTCTAACTTGTAAAGATGGGAGAAAAGTTTACGTCAGGGATGGCGTGTTACGTATGATTGATGATGATCCATCCATAAACGGTAATCTTACAGGTAGTGCTGTTACGATGAATTTGGCTCTGAAGCGTCTGGTCGCCTACACAGGACAACCGTTACCAGAGGCTCTGAGGTGGGCTACAATAAACCCTGCAAAACTGCTGGGTCTCGATCAAAGCAAAGGTAGTATTAAACCAGGAAAGGATGCAGATATAGTTGTTATGGATGAAAATTTCAATGTAAAAGTTACAGTTCTTAAGGGTTCTATAGTATATCGCTCGAGTGATCTTTAGACTAATATTAATTAATATGATTGATGTATGTAACGTTTGCATTTTTTTAAAATTATGGAGGTAGGAGTTATGGGAGAGTATGGGGTTGGTATAATAGGATTTGGTTGGGTTGCTGAGGCTCATCTTCTGTCATTTATAAGGCTTGAAAGCTTTAAACCAGTGGCAATACTATCAACAAGGAAACTGGATCCAGCATTCTTCAAAGAAAAATATGGAGTGGATGTAAAAATATATAACGATATGGATGATTTTTTAGCAGATGATAATGTTGATATAGTTGATATATGTACTCCTCATTTTTTACATCCAGAGCAAACGATAAAAGCAAGTGAAGCCGGAAAGGCGGTTATAATTGAAAAGCCTATTGCCCTGAATTATCAGGATGCTAAAAGAATGCTTGAGGTTGTAAAGAAAAATAATACGAGAACCTCTGTTTGTTTTGAGGTTCGGTTTATATCATCTGCCCAGGCCATAAAATCCATTGTTGAGCAGGGACTTATAGGGAATGTGTATTATGCGGAGGCTGATTATTATCATGGAATAGGCCCATGGTATGCTAACCAGAGATGGGAAGTGAAGAAACAGTACGGTGGAAGTTCATTACTCAGAGCTGGTTGCCATGCACTTGATATTTTGCTCTATCTTGTAGGTGGTGAGGTTGATGAGGTTTTTGCCTACAGCAATAAAAGTCCCCATGAGGTTTTTAAACCCTACGATTACGATTTAAATACTGTAGTGGTTTTGAAATTTAAAGATGGAAAGATAGGCAAGGTAACATCATGCACCGATTGTATGCAACCTTATGTTTTTAATATGAACATAGTGGGGAGTCATGGAAGTATAAAGAATGATCTTTTCCATACAAAAAAAATTGAGGGACTGAGAGGGTGGAGTAAACTTGATGTTGATCTAATAGACTCTGGTGAAGTAACGAAGCATCCATATGATCAACAGTTCCAGCACTTTGCGCAATGCCTTGATAGGGGTGTAGATCCCCACAATAATCTCGAGAGTGCTTTTTATACCCACAGGGTTATTTTTGCAGCAGATAAATCAGCTGAGGAGGGAAGAATAGTAAAGGTATCTGAGTTTGATTGATGGACAAACCTGAAGGAGATATACCGCTTTTGTGCCGGCAAATCTTTTGATTGATTTTAACTATTTATTCTCAGAGTTGATACTGGGATATATCTATTGAGTTTAAATATTTGCCGAGTTCCATGACTGCCCTTATGTCTCCAAGGGGTGGTAAAATATCGCCAATATTTATTATGACTCTCCCCTTAAAAGCATTAAGGATTCTTCTTCCAAAATTACATATGGTCTCTACCTCTGTACCCGTAGTGAAAAAAGAAGCTGGGACTCCGCAGTAGCAAACTATGCTACCATTTGTTGCTTGAGCAAGCTCTTCAACCTCATAATTGAACATTGGTGAAGGAGTGCATCCATCCAGGATATCAAAACCAGTTTCTTTTATGAATGAAAGGTATCCCCTTATGTTTCCATCAAGGTGAGTGGAAACATACTTTCCATGGCTATGAAGTAGATCACACGCTTTTCTGTAGTAGGGAATACAGTATTCTCTATACATTGGTGGTGAGATGAGGTTTTCGTCTGCGTGGTCTGAAATAATTACAATTCTGGCAGGTGTCTCTGCAGCAAGCTTGAGAAGTTTCATGTCATGGTATTCCTGAAACTCCAGAAAATCGAGAATTTTATTCTTATTGTCGTACAGGCTGTATACGACACTTTCGAATCCCATGTATTCATGTACTATTTTCCCAAACGGAGAACGGTATAACACTACATCACAGACTCCATTTTCCTTATTTTCGTTTAGAAACCTTTCTATCTTGTTATGCTTGGGGATATAGTCTGTATTTTCTATGATAAACTTAAGTATTTTGAGGTCTTCGAGTTTTTTGACCATGTGTCCCGTTTCAGCCCAGTTGCCTTCGGCATCTATTACATAGTTTCTTTCAAGCTTACCCATAGGTGTTTTCCATGTAACTTTTTTATGATTGTTTTCAATCTCAATGCATTTTTCCACATTTTCTGTGTATTTTTCTTCAAACCAGTCATATATGTGAACGGGAAACCCCCAGTCATATTTTCTGTAAAAATCCCTCAGTGTTAACTTTGAAAACTCGGCGGAGAGAGTGCCCTGCTTTTTATGAATATCTGCATCATCGGGAATATACTCTCCCGGAAGGAATATTTGCTTTTTTCCAAGTCCAAGCCTTGCAGCCTGGTACCAGGAACTTATATCCGGGAAGAAAAGTGCCCTATCGATTGGTTTCCCTTCAAGAAGGTTAAAAAATCTTTCCCTGATTGTCATTCAGTCAATCCAGATGGATTGTTTGACCTGTTTTATACGATTCAACCGCAGCCATACATATCCTCAGACTGTTTACCGCGTCCTCAATGTGATCTGAGAGATCTAAGTCTTCTCTTATTGCGCGGAGCAGGTATTCCTGCTCTCGTTTACAGAGTTCATTATGATCTGGCTCATCCTCAATTTTTATAATCTGATCTTCTTTTGCCGGCTTTCCGTTTTTATCAGTTTCGGCTGAATGAAGTATTATGTTTTCTACTTTTGTATGACCAGAAACATCCGAGGGGTCTACTGAACTGAGTTCCTTTGCAATGCTTACACAACCTTTTGGGCCGATCACATCTTTGATAAAGTAAGCTACCTTTGAGATCATCGGTCCCCAGCCCACTTCATACCATCCAACAGAGCCGTCTTCAAATGTTACCTGTAGCTGCCCATAATTTGTTTTGTCAGGATCTATTTCCTCTGAGACACGGGCAGCGATGCCGCTTACAAGTTTCGGTTTTGATCTGGTCATCTGGCACATTACATCTACATAATGGACACCACAATCAACTAGAGGGGGCATGGTACTGATAAATTTTTTATGAACTTCCCACTCATGCCCATAACTCTGCTGGTTAAGATTCATTCGCATAATTAGTGGTTTTCCAAGCGTTCTTGCCAGTTCGATAAACTTCATCCATGCAGGATGATGTCTAAGGATATATCCGATTACCAGTTTTCGCCCGGTTTTTTTAAACGTTTTTGCCACTTCTTCGGCTTCTTCAACTGTTCTGGCTATTGGTTTCTCCATAAAAACATGGCATCCCTGTTCCATTGCATATATTGAATATTCGGCATGGGTGTCAGGGTATGTGTTTATTGAGACAACATCAGGTTTGAGCTCCTTCATTGCTTTATAATAATCTGTGTAGATTGGTATTTTAAGTGAAAGCTGGTTTGCTAACTTCTTTGCCCTTTCCACGTTTTTTGCTACTGCAAAACCTGCAATTTCGTATCCGTTTATTTTTGAATATCCAAGTGCATGGGAAGAACCCATTCCCCCAACACCCACAACAAGAACGGATAATTTTTTATCCATTTTTTTTATCCTCCAGATTATAGATTAAAACAACAGTATGAAACAATCCCGCAACTATACACTATAATAAATTTAATAAGTAGTTGGTTTTAGTAGAGATATTTATCCGAGAAAATCTGGCTCAAATAATCCAGAATCGTATTAACAATTTTTTATCTTATTATCTGTCCCAGTATATCGATGGGTAGATCGGTTACGAAAAAGTTGTTCGGGTTTACAAGCATATTTTCATCAATCAGTAATCCAACATTAGCACCACTTTTAACCGCGGCATGTAGATTTCCTGGTGTATGAGCATCTCCTATGTTTATGAAGGGTATTCCTGCAGAACTTAACATCTGAGGTATTTCAAGGTTTGGTCTGACCCAGCAGCTGACAACATGATCGCACTCAATAAATGTTTCATTGAAATCCTTATCTATAAGGATTACCCCATCATCAGTTACTTCTATTATTTTTGATTTCTCGTACACTTTTACTGGGTATTTAAAAGGTTTCGGCTCCAGGGCTTCTGCCTCATCCAGATTAAATCTTTTTCTCAGCACGTACATGTGGATTACTTCTATATTTGATCCAAACTCTTTTCTATCCGTTACTATGGTTACATCTTTTCCTATACTGGCCAGGTGAGCTGCTGTGTCTGCAGCCGGATAATCATCTCCCCAAACAATTACTTTTGTTCCCTTAAGTTTTACCGGTTTTCTTCCGTCCTTTGGATGAAACTCACAACTAACTTTTGGACAGGCCATTACACTCTCAAAACCGATTATTTTTTTACTATTTCCTCTTACTTCTGGTATGTATGATCCTGCCCCGGTTGCGTTTATCACAACATCGTACTTTTTTAGTTCTTCAATTGTTGGAACTGTGTAGTATTTTACTTCTATTCCCAGATCTTCTATTTGATACCTGATCCAGTCTGTGTACCATTTCATTTTATCTTTTCCAGGGGTTACGCAGCATCCCAGGATTGCTCCACCGAGCTCGCCCGTTTTTTCATAGATTGTGACATTGTGTCCCCTTTCAGTTGCCACTCTTGCTGCTTCCATTCCTGCAGGGCCACCTCCTATAATGCCTATTTTAAGTGGTGATTTAGTTTTTGTTTTTATTTCGAAGGATTCATTTCCACAGGCTGGGTTAATACTGCAGCTTATTTCTTTTTTGGACATCAATGATTCCTGCCAGCATCCAACGAGGCATGAAATACATCTTCTGATTGCACGGGTCTTACCATACTTCGCCTTTATTGGCCAGTATGGGTCCGCCAGTATCTGTCTTGCGAGTCCCACCATATCTGTTTTTCCTTCGGCTAGAACCTTTTCACAGAATTCAGGAGTTCTAATGGAGTGGCTATTTATTACTGGTATTTTTACCTCTTTTTTGATAGCCTCTGATGCATACATGGTCCAGCCTTCAGGATAGTACATGGGATCAAAACCTGCCCCTGGACTTTCCTGGACGCACTGGCTTAGATCGAGAGCAGCAACGCCGTTTTCTTCCAGTAGTTTTGCAACCTGGATGGATTCTTCCAGTTCTCTTCCTCCTGGTACCCATTCGTCTACAGAGTACCTGAATAGGATTGGAAAATCGAAACCACATTTTTTCTGTATTGAATGAATAATTTCAAGTGGAAAACGCATCCTGTTTTCGAAACTTCCCCCATAACGATCATTCCTTCTATTTAGATATGGACTCATAAATTGAGAAATTAAATATCCATGGGCCGCATGTAGCTCAACTCCGTCGAATCCAGCCTGCATAACTCTCCATGCAGCTTCTGAGAACATATCAACAAGGCGGATAATATCATCCACAGAAAGTACAATGAGGGTTTTCTTGCTTTCTTCTTCGTTTGCGTATACTATTTCTCTGCTCTGTGACCATGGCAACTTAACAGCTTCATCGGTTGCAGAAAGTTTTCCCTCTCTTGGTAATGCAGCCTGTCTCCCTGGATGCTGTAGTTGCACGACGCATTTTGCGCCATACCTGTGCATTGCCTCTGCAAGCTTTGCAAAACCTGGAATGTAGTTATCATTGTCGATTACAAGGTTTGTAACGGTAGATCTTCCCGTTTTTCCATCAACAGAGGTTGCTCCTACTATGATTAACCCTGTTCCTCCTTTGGCTATTTCGGAATGATGATGAATGTCACTTCTGCTTACTGCACCGTCAACATGGGAGGAGCTTATGTCTGTTGGTACATGACAAATTCTATTTGGAGATACAAAGTTACCTATTTTTATGGGTGTAAATAGGTGTTTAAATGCAGTTTTTTCCATGGTTCCTCCAGTTTGTAAGTTTATGTTTTGAAGTGAGTAGTGAAAAGAATAATATTTTATGAGAAATATTTCAATAGAATATTTTTCGAAATGCATGATTTTTTGAATTTGCGCTTTTTTAAAAATAAAGTTTGTCTTTTATTATACCCTTAATATTCTTTTCAATGTAGCTTTATTTGTTATATTTTAGGGTAAGAGTTCTGGTGTTAGGCTGTATTGATTTTAGCATCTGAGGGAGGTATTTAAGAGGATGGTAAGAAGAATTGTGGCTTCGCTTGCATTTCTTTTCTTAATCGCACAACCTTTTTTCGCATTTGCTGAGGATGTTTATTTTCTGGAGCTTGTAAAGGTTGCATGTCCCGATGAGATCAGATATGCAATTCAGGAAGGAGTGGAAATAAATACAGTTGATAAGGTCTATGGGAGAACACCTTTGATTGTAGCTGCAATTGAGAATCAGGACCCCGGTGTAATAGAAGTGCTTATAGAGAATGGTGCCGATATGAGCGCCAGGGATAAGGCCGGGATGACTGCTTTACTCGCCGCAGCACGATACAATAGAAACCCCGAAATAATAGAAGTTCTTATAAAATATGGTGCGGGAATTGAAGAACGGGATAATTACGGAAGGACTCCTCTGTTTAAAGCAGCAGCTGGAAATAAAAATGCGGAGGTAATAGAAACTTTAATAAAAGCTGGTGCTGATATTGAGGCGAGGGATAAAAAGGGGATTACACCTCTTATGGCAGCTGTGGGGTACAATAAAAAAACAGATATTGTAGAAGCACTGCTCAGACACGGGTGTGATATAAATGCAAGGGATAATATGGGATGGACCCCTTTAATGCATGCCGTTGGTATTACGGTACCCGATATTGATGTGATAAAGCTTCTTATTGAAAATGGTGCTGATATAAATGCAAGAGATAAAGAAGGGAATACCCCTCTTATAATAGCAACAAAAAATGCATATGTTTTGCCATCTGTGGTTGATTTTCTGCTTGATAAGGGGGCCAATATAAAATCTAAGAATAACGAGGGAAAAACGGCGGTGGATTATGCACGGGAGAGCTTTGCCCTCAGTAATACCGCCACATTTGAAAGAATGAATAAGCTTTTAATGAAATAGGAGAGGATCGATATGAGTAATTCTGGTTTAGCGAAAGATCTTTCAGGGAAGGTTTGTATCGTGACTGGCGGGACAAGTGGAATGGGGAGAGAAATAGTTCTGAAACTGGCTGAAAAAGGTGTGGAAGTGGTGGTAAATGGAAGAAACGCAGAAAGAGGTAAAAATGTGGTTAATGAGTTGGTAAAAAATGGGGGCAATGCCATATTTGTCCAGGGGGATGTTTCACTCCCGGAAACAAACAGGAAACTTGTAAATGAGGCTGTTAAAAACTTTGGAAGACTAGATATTCTGGTAATGAGTGCAGGTGAGCTTGGCATGGGGTCAGTAACTGAAGTCGATATTGACCTGTGGAATAGAACAATTGCAACCAATCTCAGTGCCGTTTTTTATCTGCTCCATTATGGAATCCCTGAAATGCAAAAAGCTGGAGGTGGAAGCGTTGTTATTATTGGTTCCATTGCCGGTTTTAAGGTGTTTCCTAATCATGCTGCATACTGTGCTTCAAAAGGTGCTCTTACCCAGCTTGTGAAACAGGCGGCACTGGATTATGGCCCCCTCATCAGGGTAAATCAGGTTTGCCCTGGTCAGGTTGATACTCCTCTTCTGAGAAACTCCGTAAAAGCCTTTGAAAATCCGGAGGAGATAATCCAGCAAACCGAACAGAAGCTTCCAATGAAGAGACTTGGATTGCCTCGTGATATAGCTAATATGGTTTTATTCCTTATTTCGGATGAAGCATCATGGATTACCGGCAGTTCTTTTGTAATTGATGGCGGTTCGCTATGTATTCCTTAAATTTTTTATACGTTCAAAATGTATTAATACCAACCTGAGAATGGGTATCAAGCAATAGAAATTTTATTTTTCCCACGAGTTTCTCCGATATTCTTATAAACAAATCCCTACATGCCGATATTAGATAAATTGTAAACTTCAGAAGGGTCTCAATGAGCAGAAAACTTCAGATATTGATAATTGTATGTGTTGTTTCAGTTGGGGTTGTCGGATACTATTTCATTGAAAACGACTAGTCTTTCCTTGATGCACTTTACATGACAATTATTACAATAACAACAGTAGGGTTTGGAGAAGTTAAGCCCCTTTCCT
>CAZFGQ010000052.1:0-19756 GCA_964518675.1 uncultured Spirochaetota bacterium | reverse complement strand
ACTAATATTCTATCTCATTGTGAGAATTTATTTTATAAACATCGCAAATGGCTTAGGATTAAAAAGATAAGATATGGTAAACTCAGCCCCAGCGAACTTTTCCAGCTATCATCAGTTATGCTCTGGACAGATGGACACTAAAAATTCAAAAAAATCATTTCAATAGTTTTAATATTTCGGAGAAATCAGTAAAAACCTGGCGAGCCCCACTTTTGTATAATCTATCTATGTGTTTATCAATCATATTGATGTCCCGGTATAAATCTTCCTTAATATTATTTGATTCAGATCCCTCTATATTCTTTTCCTCTGAATACCCGGCACCTGCATTTACAAATCCAATGGGAATCACCCCCGCTCTTTTTGCAGCTATCATATCATCAGGCATATCCCCTATATAGTAAATATCCCCCGAACTAACGGAGGGAAAATACTCAATGCACTTCAAAATGCTGAACGGATCTGGTTTCCTGAGATGGGCACCACCTGCTTCCTGAATATCATCCTCGGTTATGATGCACTCAAATACTTCATATATCCTGAACTTCTTCAAAGGATAAATTGCCTCATCACGCGGTCTTCCCGTTACTATAGCAAGATGACAATTGTGGCTTAGATTAAATACAATGTGAGGATCAGGTATAAGTGTTTCTCTATCTATTAATCCATATCCGGTATAGTATTCTGAAGAAACCCCGTAATGTTTTTTAAAAAGATCCTCTCCCAGATAGACCTCCTGGAATATCCTTTTAACGATATCTCCTCCAAGGACCTCACCATTGCCCCTGACATAGACACCCCCACCTTTCTCCTTCCACCTTCTGTATATATCAACAAAGATCCCTTTTTTACCCCTGAAAGTGAGATCGACAAGGAGATCCTCATTTATAGTCGGTTTTTTAACAAGTTTACCGGCGTCATTCTTCCAGCACCACCTAGAACCCTGCCCATTCACTTTTTCAAGATAGAATTTCCTGCCACCTGTAATATAAAACAAAATACTGTTAAGGATCGAAAGTGTAAGGTCCCAGTCATTGTTCAATCCACCAAGTGTTTTTATATCGGCAACCTCCTGAAGACCGATGGTATCTTTTTTAAAGGATTCAACCCCGAGAAATCTTTCGAAGAAAATCGCTATTACACGTCTCACAGTTTCCCTGTAAGAGGAAGAAACATCGATCAAGACACCATCCATATCGAATATAAGAAGCCTGTTTTTCTTAACCTGAGAATCTTTTCCAGGCCCACCACCAAAACTATTCTTTGCTCTTTGAGAGTCAAATACCATATCTCCGGAAGCCATAAACACCTCACACCATGTAATACACTGGAATTCACTTCAAGTTTACTCTTTTATTGGGACTTGAATTAGACACAATGGTCAACCTCGCTCAAAAGACTGGAATCAATTTTTAACTTCATAACACTGTTGGAACTACAGTAAGGGATAAGGACTACATTAGTTAGCTAAATTGGAATCATCTTTAAATTCATTCTCTTATTGGTACACCCATAGATTTCAGATATGCCTTTGTATCAGGAACCGTAAACTCGCCAAAGTGAAAGATTGAAGCGGCAAGAACAGCAGATGCCCCTCCCTCAACAATTGCTTCGTAAAGATGATAGAGCTTCCCACATCCACCCGATGCTATTACGGGTATATTAACAAGTGATGTAATCCTTTTGAGAAGCTCGATATCGTAGCCATCCTTTGTACCATCCTTATCCATACTTGTTACAAGAAGTTCTCCTGCACCGAGCTCCTCAGCCCTTCTGCACCACTCAATGGCATCGATGTCTGTTTTATCCCTGCCACCTCTTACATAGACCCTGAACCCTTCGGGTTCACGCTTTACATCCACGGCAACAACAATACATTGAGTACCATACTCGAGTGAGCCCTCTCGAATCAACTCGGGACGCTTTACAGCCGCTGTATTTATCGAAACCTTATCCGCTCCCGCCTTAAGAATTTTCTGCATGTCATCAACGGTTCTTATACCTCCCCCCACGGTAAAGGGGATAAATATCTGATCAGAAACTCTTTCAACCACATCTATCAGGGTATCTCTATTATCAGATGTGGCTGTTATATCAAGAAAAACAAGTTCATCTGCTCCATCTCTGTCGTATTTTCTTGCCCATTCTACCGGGTCACCAGCATCCCTTATGTTAACAAAGTTTATTCCCTTGACAACCCGCCCCCCTGTGATATCAAGGCATGGAATAATACGCTTCTTAAGCATAATAGGTTCCTTTTTTAAGTATAATGTTAAGATAAATATCAACCAATAGCCCTTCAGACTGTAAATACTGAGGTGGCGAACCTCGGTTTTGCCCAATTAAATGAAAATTATGGATATAAAATAGAGAAAATAATCAATACTAACTTAAATTGTTCAAAGTTTGCCGGCTGTGTAATATTAGTAATTTTATTGGATAAAAATCGCATCTGGATTTATGCTTTTTAAAAAACCATCAACCTGAAAGTATTCTGCAGGCCTCCGATACATCTATCCGCCCTTCATAAATAGCCTTGCCCGAAATAACCCCAATAATTTCCGGCAATCCCAACTGTTTTATTTTTATCAAATCCTCAATAGAAGAGATACCACCTGAGATAATCAGATTAACCCTGGCATTATCCAGAATATTTCTGATACCCGGAATATCAGGCCCCTTCAGCATGCCGTCGCGGGATATATCCGTATAGATAACGGTATTAAAACCCATCATTTCCACACTTTTTATAACCGACAAAATATCGAGACCTCCATCCTCCTCCCAGGCAGAAATCATAACCCTACCATTTGATGCGTCAACCCCGGCAATTAGTTTTTGTCCGTAGATATCTACAAGCCTGGCTGTTTTGTCTTTGTCTTTTACAATAATTGTTCCAAGAATAATATATTCAGCCCCGGCATCCAGAAGTTTCTCAACCCTTGATTCATCCCTTACTCCGCCGCCAACCTCCACAGGAATCCTCACAGAAGCCGCTATCTTTTTGATTACTCCGAGATTTCCATCCCCACCTGATTTCGCCGCATCCAGGTCAACAACGTGGATACGTCCTGCCCCTTTATCCTCAAAACTTTTTGCAACTTCAACAGGATCCAGAGGATATTCAATCTTCTCAGAGAACCTGCCCTGCTTTAGTCTCACGCATCTGCCATTAATCAGATCAATTGCAGGAATAAATATCATCTACCTACCCTTTTTCAGTAAGTAGTGCAAAATTTCTCAAAAGCATCAGACCATATCTCTGACTCTTTTCGGGATGAAACTGTGTTCCAAATATATTCCCCTTTTGAACTGCTGCAACAAACCTTCCGTGATAATCAGAATAAGCCACGATGGCCTCTTCCTCAACCTCATCGGCAAAGTAAGAGTGAACAAAGTAAAAATCTCTTTTATCAGGTATATCATTAAAAAGTATGCTTTTCCTTACCTGTTCAACCTCATTCCAGCCCATATGTGGAACATGCCTATCTTCTGGAAACTTTCTAACAGTTCCTTTTACAAGTCCAAGACCACCCGTCAAAGTATACTCTTCACTGGCATCAAATAAAAGTTGCATGCCAAGACAAACTCCAAGTAAAGGCTTGCCGTTTTTTGCATGTCTGATTATCTCATCCCAGAGTCCCCTGGACTTCAGAACCTCAACAGCCCTCGGAAACGCCCCAACTCCCGGGAGAACAAGAGAATCGGCACGTGACACATCCTCCGGATCCTGAGTTACAATAACATTGAACCCCTGGGTCACAAATCCCCTTGTAATCGACTTTATGTTAGAGATGCCCAGGTCAATTATTGTTATCATATATCCCTCTTCGATATTCTTACATTAATTTAATAATTTTAGAGGAAATTGGAGAGTAATATTAAAGGACTCCCTTCGTCGAAGGTACATCTTTATCGGGAAATATTACCTCCGTTGCTTCCCTTAGGGCAACACCAAATGCTTTAAAGATTGCCTCAGCGATGTGATGGGCATTTTTGCCTCTTATCAGGTCTACATGGATTGTAATCCCAGCGCTGATCGCAAAACCCCTTATAAAATCCTCAACAAGTTCTGCATTAAAATGGACTATCGTCGGATTCTTCATCTCAACGTTGTAGTAAAGATAACCCCTGCCGGATATATCCACGCAAATCCTCACCAGTGTCTCGTCCATCGGAATATATATACTGCTATACCTTCTTATTCCTCCCTTGTTACCAAGTGCCTTTTTTAATGCTTCACCAAGCACTATCCCCACATCCTCAACAAGATGATGAAAATCAACCTCAATATCACCCTCTGCCCTAATTTCAATATCAAACCTTGCCTGTTTGCTGAAAAGCTCCAGGAGGTGGTTGAAAAAAGGTATCCCAGTATTTATGTTGTAATTTCCAGAACCATCTATATCCATGAAAATCCTGATATCTGTTTCAAAGGTTCTCCTTTCTATTGTGGCAACTCTTCCATCATCTGACATTTAATCACTCCTTCTTACCTTGATAGAGTCCCTGTGAGCGTTTAATTTCTCTTTCTCTGCTATTATCGACGCAAATTGCCCCAGTTCTTCACATCCACGCGGCGTTATTTCAATAATGCTGCTCGATTTAAAAAAACTCCTGACACTCAAAGGTGAAAAAAACCTGGCAGTTCCTCCCGTTGGGAGCACATGACTTGGTCCTGCAATATAATCACCGATTGCCACAGGCGAATAATCGCCAATAAAAACTGCCCCGGCATTTCTAATCTCATCCAGATATTCCTCGGCATTCTCAGTCATAATTTCAAGGTGTTCCGGTGCAATCTCATTTATAAGAGCCACTGCAGCAGCTCTGTTCCTTACTACAAAAATTCTACCATTACGAGCAAGTGATTTTTCTGTTACATCTTTTCTTTCGATACGGGAAAATAACTCATTAATAGCTCGTTTTAACTTCTCTGCATGGCCCATATTGAAAACAATACAGATAGCCCTGGCATCCTCATCATGTTCGGCCTGGGCAAGAACGTCAGCAGCGGCAAATTGCACATTGCTGCTGCCATCCCAGACGACCACCACCTCACTCGGCCCCGCTATCATATCAATATCAACAACACCATACAGAAGTTTTTTCGCCGCAGCCACATATATATTACCGGGACCAACAATCTTGTCGACCTTTTCCACCGTTTCCGTCCCAAAAGCCATAGCTGCAATTATCTGAACACCACCTACTCTGTAAAACCTGTCAATTCCACCTACCAGTTTTGCAGCAAGGCAGATCTCTGATGGCTCCCTGTAAGAAGAGGGTGGAGAAGAGAGGATCAGTCGCCTTACTCCTGCAACCATTGCAGGTACTGCAGTCATGACCACCGAGGATGGATAAAGGGCCTTTCCTCCCGGTATGTAGATCCCCACCTTTTCTATAGGTAGATACCTCTGTCCCAATCTATTTCCATACTCATCTTTAAAAAACCAGTCAGATGGGATATCTTGCCTGTGAAATTCACCAACCCTTTTTATGGAAACTTTCAGGGCCTCTATAAAAGTTTCATCGAAACCAGAGGAAAATCTCTCGATTTCTGAGCTGCTAACCTCAATATTCTCTCTTTTCAAATCTACACTATCATAAATCCTGGTATACTTCAGAAGTGCTTCATCACCGTGGTTCAAAACATCTTCTATTATTCCAGCTGCTTTTCTCTCTGCTTCATGAAACTCGCTCAATACCTTTTTTTCTGGAGATAGTTTTTTTCTGATTTCTTCTTCTGAAAGCTCGGAAAAATCAACAATCGCTAAATCCATCGTCTGCCTGCCTTTCTACCCGGCGATTAAAAAAAAGACATCACAATTACAGAAAAACCACAGAACTGAAATATATCGAGCACTAATTTCTCCTGTCAAGGTAAAAGAAAATGCCTTTTAATCAAACATAAAAATAATTATCTTTGAAAAATCCTCACAATAAAATAGCTAGATTCTGGCTTTTGCCAAAAGACATTTAAAAGACATTTATAAAAATAAACAGGAGTTCTTAATTTGAAACCTGAGATAGAAAATCTTATTGAAAAATGTTCAGGTGTATTTTTTGATCTTGATGGATTGCTGGCCGACACCGAAGAGATACACATTATGGCATATGAGATTGTGGCCAAAAAACTAAATATAAAACTAACGAGAGAATACATGCATGATTTTATTGGAGTAGCCACAGAGGAAAATGTGAGAAAGATCATCCGCGATTTTAATCTGAAAAACCTTGATGCAAACGAGATAATACAGATGAGATATGACTGCTACCTTGAAGCAATCAAAAAAAGTAAAATAAAGCCAATGGATGGTGCAATAGAGGTTCTGCTCAAGTTTAAAAAGATGGGGTTTACCACCGGTCTTGTGACCTCATCTATTAAATTACACGCTGAAGCTGTGCTTATGAATCTTTCCAGGCAGATGGATAATAACATGTTGCTGTCGGATTTGTTTGATGTAAAAGTTTACGGGGAGGAGGTAAATAATCCAAAGCCTGCCCCCGATATATACCTTAAAGCAGTCAAAAAAGCAGGTTTACCACCAGACAGATGCATAGGGCTGGAGGATTCCCAGTCAGGCACAATCTCAGCCAAGAAAGCCGGACTGATAACAATAGCTGTGCCAAACTACCATACAAAAAACCAAACTTTCGACCATGCTGATATTATATTAACTTCATTAAGAGAACTATTATAGCAGACAATAAAATTTTATGGCCGCACAAATTTCTTTCAATTAAACTTGTTTTTAAAATCACCATAGATTATCTTGAGAGACTAAACAGGAAGGTTTAAATAAAATGTTAAAGAAAGTTCTGATAGCAAATCGGGGGGTTATAGCCTGCAGAATTTTAAAAACCCTTAAAGAAAACGATATTGCTTCTGTTGGAGTTTATACACCGGGAGATGAAAACTCTCTTCATGTTAAGGAAAGCGATGAGAAAATGTCCATCAGAGCATACAATGAAATTCCTGAAATCATCTCTGTAGCCCAGTATTTTAAAGTCGATGGAATCCATCCAGGAGTAGGATTTTTATCTGAAAACCAGGATTTCGCAAAAGTCGCAAATCATTACAGCACATTTATAGGACCAAAAACGAGTGTATTTTCGATGATGGGAAATAAGATCAAAGCCAGAAGGATCGCAGAAGAAGCAGGTCTTCCGGTAACTCCCGGTTCGAATGGAACGCTTAAAAATGAAAGGGATCTCTTCTCGATAGTCGACAAGATAGGGCTCCCACTGATGATAAAGGCAGCTGATGGCGGTGGTGGCATGGGAATAGAACGTGTCCTACACGAGGAAGAGCTTCTCCCAGCATACAAAAAGGTAAGAGAACAGGCAAAAGCCCTCTTCGGCAATGATTCAGTTTTCATAGAAAAACTCATATATCCAAACAGGCATATAGAGGTGCAGATAATTGGGGACAATTATGGTAATGTAGTCCATCTCGGAGAAAGAGACTGCTCAATCCAGAGGAGTCACCAGAAGCTTATCGAGTTTTCTCCTGCTGACATCTCTGATGAACTGAGGGACGCGATTACCAAGGCTGCTGTAAGACTTGCAAAGGCAATAGGGTACACAAATGCGGGAACTGTTGAGTTTCTTGTAGATGAACAGGAAAATTTTTACTTTATGGAGATGAACACAAGGATTCAGGTCGAACACAGGGTGACAGAGATGGTCTACAGAAAAGACCTGATAAAGGAGCAGATTCGAGTTGCCTCAGACGAAGAACTGGGCTACGAACAGGATGATCTCAAATCCTATGGATTTTCAATTGAATGCAGGATAAATGCTGAGGATCCGGATAACAATTTCGAGGCTTCTCCCGGAACGATCAAGAAATTTATTCCACCGGAAGGAGAAAATATTATTGTCGATACATTTATACCGGTGATCAATGGCAGGGGGAGTTTTGAGGTGTCCGCCATTTACGACTCTCTTCTGGCAAATGTTATAGTGTGGGGTAAGGACAAGAAATCGGCGATAGAAAGGATGGAAGAGGCCCTGAACATGTTTATTATAGAGGGAAAAGGCGTGAAAACCACAATCCCATTCCATCTGAAAAAGATAAAAGAGATATGAAACTCATATGAAAAGAGGGTAGGACCATGGGGAAGAGAATAAAACTTAACATCGAGGGAAGAGAATTATTTGCCGAATTGAACGACAGTACCACATCTAAAATATTCGCTATAAAGCTTCCAATGACTATAAAAATGGAAAGATGGGGAGGAGAGTATTACGGCGACTGTGATGTCAGTGTAAACAAAGAAAATGGAGCAAAAACAGAAATGGAAATCGGTGAAATTGCTATCTGGCCGGATGGATGTGCCCTGTGTATATTTTTCGGACCAACACCTGCAAGTGTTGATGAAAAACCCAGGGCCATTTCCCCCGTAAATCCGATCGGAAAAATTGAGGGGGATGTTAGCTTTTTAAATGAGTTACCTCAGTCTATTGAGGTGAGGGTGGAAGAGGCCTGATAATTACCCTTTCAGCATCAAAAATTTCGTATTCTTCATCTCCAGAGCGTAGCAATAAAAAGCCAGTCTTTTTATTTATGCCTGTGCAAAAACCCTCATAGGTACGTTCTGCAGTTACTACTCTTACGGTTCTACCGGGCATAATAGAGGCGTTTTCCCATCCCTCGAGAAGCTTTTCTGGCCCGCTTTCACGGAGCTGATTAAGGTCAGAATTAAGCACGGATAGAAAATCAACCAAAAAGGCCAATTTATCTATTCTTCTGTTTTTTTCAATGTAGTAAGATGTGGCTTTACACTTTAAATCCTCGGGAAAAACCCGATTATTGAGGTTAATACCAACTCCTATTATGAGCCTGTCACCCTTATCCTCAAGAAGGATACCACCCAGCTTTTTACCATTCGACCAGTAGATATCGTTCACCCATTTGAGATATATATCTGCACTGTAATCTCTGAGAGCTCTATAGACTGAATAGGAAACAATGAGACTGTACGGAATCCCTGAAAGGTATTCTCTGAGAATTACAGAAACGGTAAGATCATCGATCGTTGAAAACCACTTCCTGGAAAGCCTCCCTTTACCCCCGCTCTGAATATCAGCAATGACAACCGTAATCCAGCCAAGCTCCTCCGGGGCCAATTTTGAAGCAACATCCATTGTGGAACTTAGCTCATCAAAATAATATACCCTGTACTTTTCAGCCGTATCTTTTCCCAGTCTCCCTTCAAGGGCTGAGATAATTATCTTTTCTTTCCTGTAAAATCTTTTCAACTACCCTCTCTTTCCTTTTCCAGTTCCTTTTCTTTTTTTATCGGTCTGGGCAGAATTCCGAACAGTTTCTCTCCTTCCTTTACCTGCTGACCATTCATGAAATAGATCTTAGCTATTTTACCCCTTTCACCTTCGTATATTATTTCTTTCCTCTTTTTCATCACCATAGCGATGGCAAGAACAGAACCCTTTTCAACTATATCCCCATAATTCACAATCGGAGGCATACCGGGATTTGGTGTCATATAGTACTGTGCGCCCTGAGGAGCATAGACTATTATATAATCTCTCTCCTCCTCATAGGCCTGGGCTTCTTCAGGGGTCAGTTTGTGTTCAAGGTCAAGTACATGGGTGTAGTATCCACAAAACTTTTCATGAATATCCCAGTTTACATTCTTAACAACTGCAGATGACACTTCACATACCCGCTTTTTTATCAGCCCAAGTCGTGTATTGGTATAGAGAACATCCCCTTCTTCTACTTCCTGTCCTTCCTGTACTTTAATCGAGATTATCCCCGTGTGCTCTGTAAAGTAGCTTGTTACCTTATAGTAACCATCTTCACGTTCTTCAATTCTGTGTTCTATAGACATATGTCAATACTTCCACTATTTCCTTTTATTTTTATATTGCATTATCAGTTATTCAAATGCCCTTAAAACTGTTCCTCTCTACCTCTTATTTTTTTCAATTCCAGAAGGCGAACCACAGTCTCTTTCAGATCGTGTCTCCTTACCACCATATCAATCCCGCCCCTTCCCATAACCATCTCGGAATGCTGGTAATTCTTTGGTTTCTTATGTTTCACCGTCTGTTCTATAACATGAATACCGGCAAATCCGATTTGAGCATTTGGTTCGGCAAGTATGATATCCCCAAGACTCGCATAGCTTGCCAGAACCCCTGCCATTGTGGGGTCTGTCTGGATTGAGATGTAATATCCGCCCGCCTGTTTAAACTGAGCAATCGCAATACTGGTTTTTGCCATCTGCATCAGGGCAAGCAGCCCCTCCTCTATTCTGGCCCCTCCAGATTGATGCACAGCCACAACCGGTTTCTTCTCTCTAATTGCTCTTTTTATCGCTCTCCAGAACTTTTCTCCTTCAGCACTTCCCAGCGTACCAGCCCTGAATCTCACATCGGTCAAAATCAGTACAACAGGATGCCCTCCTATATGGGCATACCCGGTAATCATTGCACATTTCTTTCCGGAAGTCTTTTTAGCTTTTACAAGCTTCTCATCAAATCCCTCAAAGCCAAGCGGATTTACCGACTCAATTCCTTCATTAAACTCCCTGAAAGTACCGGGATCAACAAGTATATCAATATAGTTATCTATAATAAGCCTGAAATGGTAACCACAGTGGGGACATGTTCCATCGTACTCCTCAAAAAGGGTGGGAACCCAGATGTCCTGGCAACCATGGATTGGCGCATTTGGGCATTCAACCCATCTATCCTCATATGCTAGGACTTTGGGCTGTTCCTGAGGTTTTAAGATAAGATCCTCTTTTCCCCGTTCCAGAGCTCTTCTCTTAATATACGAATCAAACGTTTTCCGGAAGGGGGTAAACAGGTAATGTATGGGTTTAAGTCTGTAAAGTTCACCAAACAGATGTTTCATTTGATCAGATATAGAGCTGTGATAAACTCCAATTTTTTTATATTTTTTTGCTCTATTTCTCAGCAGTTTCCTGATCTGGTGGTTTTTGACCTTCCAGACATTTTTAATTTTTGTATCGGATACAAAAAAATATGAGACACTAGCTTTAACAGTATCAAAACCCTCTACTATTGCATCGCGAACTATAGGAAAAAAATCTTTATCGGTCTTTCTAACACCTATTTTGGGTTCTTTTATAATTTTATCGACTATTCCAAGCCTGTACGCATCTTTTGCTGTAATCTTAAGATTTTCAGCAGCTCTGTTCATATCGTCTTCTGTGATATGCCTCTTATCCCTTGCAATAATGGCCGCCCCACCACTTACAGAGATAACCGAATAGTAAGCCTTATCCAGCATTATTCTGTAGTCAGATATATCTATTGCGAGTGCTCCTCCGGAACCTCCCTCTCCAATGACAACCGAAACATGTGGAACCTTAAGCAGATACTGCATCTCCAGATTTTTGGCTATCCTCTGCGCCGGTAAAAACTCCTCCAGTGGCCACGAACCAGGGGTATCTATAAATGTTACCACAGGAATCCCAAACTTCTCAGCAAGCTTCATTGCCCTCATTGCCTTGTAGTTCCCCTGTGGCAGAGCACTGCCTCCCCTTCGGAAATGCTCCCCAAATGTGCCCTTTTCATGTCCAATCACCATAACCTCATTTCCATGAAGCTTTGCAAATCCACAAACAATCGCAGGATCGGGACTATTTGCTTCAAATCCCTTTATCTCTTCGAAATCCTCGAATACCTCCCGGGTATAATCAAGCGTTTTCGGTCTCTGTTCACTTCTTGAGATATAATCGATCTGTCTGGGAGTAAGTTCTGAAAAATATTTATCTTCTATACTTCTGAGCTTTTGATCAAAGCTCTCCAGCCTATTCTGGGAGATTGTAAGCTTACCCAATATGACAAAGTTCTCTGCTTCTTTAATCAGAAATTCAAGGGCATTAATCTCTTCCTGGGGAATCCCTATATTAATATCTTTAAAATAATCGACCAGCAGTCTGGCCTCATCTATCTTAAGAAAAATAAGCTTTTCTCTATCCTGCATATCGTTTTTCTATCCCCGCTTTAATGGATGAAAACCTTGAAAATCCTCTGCCGCGTATATCCAGGAATTAAACAATCAATTTAATTCAATACGCTTTTAAGGTCAATTTTAATTGATCGTGCAACAACAATCACCTGATCCAATCTGCTGCAACCTTTTACCGGGAAAACCTTTATTCTCCGGAAACTTTAATTATAAACTCTAATTTTAATGAAGTAAAATGACTGACCGGGTAATTCCCAAATAACCTGCAGTATTAATAATACAGAATTCACTCAAGGATTTTCTCAACAGCAGATTCCAATATTCCCAGATCTGCCGCAAGATCGAGTATTGTATATCTGCCCCGAATATACCTGGCTTTCAGTACGGTTTCAATAGCTTCATCCCTGGTTTTTTCAAGATGTGCATATGTATACGGAGCTCCTGCCCTTACCATCGCCTCTTTCACAGGATCATACGGACGAACATACGGTTCAAGCTCACTGCACATATCATCCCACATGTCCATTATCATCTCTATTTCACGTGTTTTTTCATCCCAGGGAACATACTTTGAACCAAAAAAAATCTCCCCTATGATCGGGGCATAATGATCGAAGAGTTCGGTCAGATCTTTTTCAATTTCAGGCCTTTCGGGATATTTGTTTTTCAGACTTCTGAGAGAAATCTTCTTCTTAATCGGATAATTCATAACATAATCATAAAGCCTCAGAACAATCAGGGTCGCAACACCTACCTGCTCTCCGTGGAGCTTCTTATTCGACTTTCCCAGGTAGGATTTCAAATCCCAGTAGTGTGAGAGGAGGTGTTCTGCCCCCGATGAAGGGGTGGATTCGCCGATCACCGTCATTGAGAGACCCGAACGCATTATCCCGTCAGTTAAAGCGTGAATTCCAGATGGAGTTTTTTTTCCAATCTCCTCTGCAGCTCCAAGGTACCCAGGTTCGGCCTTATCGGTTATCCTGAAAGCAATCGGGCAGAAATAAGTCCCCTTAACTAGATTGGACAGTTTCCAATCTGCATTACAGACAGATTTTGATATTATGTCACCAAGTCCAGCGAGTACCATATTTAAAGGTGAATCAGCAAATATATCTGTATCCCCGAAAACAGCATCCGCAGGTTTTACAAGGAGAGTCTTCTTAATGCCCTTTTCTGAAAGGGCAGCCATAGAGGATGTATACCCATTCATGGAAGGCGCTGAACCTATCAGAAAATATGGCACATCCAGACTATTCGCTGCGAACTTAACAAAATCACTGATTACCCCGGAACCAAATGAAATCAGGTAATCCGGGTTACCTATCTCTTTGGCAAGGTTTTCTGCCTCTGAGATCTCCGGCTGAGGAGGGGTTCTACCATCGCCAACGGCCTTCCTTTCAAGCTTCATCCCATTCTTTTTCAATTTTTCAAAAACTTTAATCGCCTTACCTTCGATAATTTTATCATGAATCAATAATCCGCTACCCGAAAGCCCAAGACTTATGGCAACCGAATATACCTCATCTAGGACCGACTCCCCCATCCTCAATACCCTGATGGGAACCTCATGCTTTCTGCCACATAAACATTTAAATGATATACCCATAAGATCGGGCGTTTCAAGCTGGGCGATTCTGTCAAAATCACTCTCCGTCCTGATAATCTCCAATTTTAAAATCCTCCGGGCATAAAAAATTAAAACAGAGTTTACAATCCACAAAAAATAACCCGATTTATTCTCAAATGAAAGTAAAACAATCAGGCGGATTTCAAAAGTCTTAAAAACTCATTCTCGGTTACAATCTTAACACCGAGTTTTCTGGCCTTGTCGAGTTTGCTACCGGGATTTTCTCCAACAAGCAGATGGGTGGTTTTACCGGTTACCTGTGAGCTCACCCTGCCTCCGCGCTTTTTAACCTCCTCCATGGCAAGGTCGCGGGGCTTGAAGTTTTCAAAACTTCCAGTAACACACCATGTCTGGCCCTCAAATATCTGCGGATATTTTTCTTTTTCTTCTTCCTCTTTTTTCTCGACGGCGAATTTGAGGCCAATCTTCCTCAGCTTATCAATCAGCTCTATAATCTCAGGATCATTGAATTGCTCTATAATTTTCTGAGCAGTTTTTGGACCTATACCCTCTATGCGGGTAAAAATTTCAGGATCTTTTTTCTTTGCAGCTTCAATTATCTTATCCACAGAATCAAACCCGGCTTCAATGAGAAGCTCCACAACCTTGGGACCTACCTCATCAAGCCCGAGAGATGCAAGTACTACCTCAAACGGTCTTTCCTTACTCTTCTCTATTCCCTCCTTTATGAGTTTGACTTTTTTCTCACCAAACCCTTCCACACCCAGAAGTTTATCAGGATCAAAAAGATATATATCAGGAATATCCTTAACCAGGCCGAGTTCAATTAACTTTTTTATTGTCTCAGGCCCGAGATTCTCTATATCCATCTGACCCTTTCCCGCAAAGAAGGCAATCCTGTTAAAAACCCGCTCCGGACACCTCCTGTTCGGACAGAATATATGCGCCCCATCCTGAATTAGCTGAGTGCCACAGACAGGGCACTTATCGGGCATCTTAAAAGTCTTGTTCCCCTGGGTATTCTTCTCGACGACTTCTTCAACAGCGGGTATAACCTCTCCCCTTCTGCTAACAGCCACTTTGTCACCAACTGCAACATCCAGAGCATCTATATAATCCTGATTGTGGAGAGTAACGTTGCGTACCACAGCCCCTGAAATCCACACAGGTTTTATTCTTGCAACAGGTGTCACTCTTCCGGTTCTGCCTACCTGGATATCAATTGCCTCTATTTCTGAAACTGTCTGCGGTGCTTCAAACTTTAAAGCCAGGGCCCACCTGGGGTGATGAGCAGTATACCCCAGGGCATCACGTGTATCAATTTCATTCACCTTTACAACAAGCCCATCGATGTCGTAGGGAAGTTTCTCTCTTTCTTTTTTCCATAATTCAACAAACTCCTCAAGCTCTCTCAGGCCACCACATACCCAATCTGGATGTTCCTTTAAAACACTCCCGTATCGATCAACATCAAGCCCGTTTATTGAAAACAATCCAAGCCTGTTAAATACCCTGAAACCAAGCTCATATAACCTGTGAACAACGAGAAAGTGCTCATTTACATCGGTTACGGGAAAATATCCATCATATACATAAGATTTAAGTGGAACACGAGCCACCTCACTGCTCTTCTTCCTTCTTAGAGAGCCCGCTGCAAAGTTTCTGGGATTGGCATATATATTGTCCATCTCCGCATTCAGTTTATAAAAATCCTCCCTTTCTATATAAATCTCACCCCTGAATACGGCACTCACTTCCTCGGTAAGGCGAAGTGGAATATCTTTAATGGTTTTAACATTCTCAGTTATATCATTGCCCACGTACCCATTTCCTCTTGTAACAGCTCGCTGAAGAACACCATTTTGGTAATGAAGAACTATTGTGGAACCATCAACTTTCTCTTCTACCACAAATGAGAGAGGTCTTCCCGCAGCTCTCTCTGTCTTTTCCATCCATTCGGCAAGTTCATCTGAGGAATAAACCTTATCAAGGCTCAACATTGGAAATGGATGGGGAACCTCGGGAAACTCATTATCAAGATCTGATCCAACTCTTTTTGTGGGACTGTCAGGCCTGGCATACTGGGGATACTTTTTCTCAAGCTCAAGCAATTCATCAAACAGGGCATCGTACTCTCTATCCGATATCTCCGGCTGAGCCTTTACATAGTACAGATACTGGTGTCTCTGGAGTTCCCTGACGAGATAATCTATTCTCTCCTTGGGATCAAATCCTTCAGGGTTATTTTTGGAGTTTTTATTTCTGGAGTTCGAATCCCCTTTCATGGCAATACCTCCGGATTTTATTAATCCTCATGAGAGGATTATAACCCACAACCCTTTCAATTTTAAATATATATTTTGCCCAGAGCTGTAGTAAAATGGATTTAAGTATCAGAAAAATCAAGCAGAATGCGGAATTACCCTGGCAATACAGAAGAAAATAATTTAAGTGTGAGGATCAAAAAACTGTGGGTAGATTTGCGCTATTCCTTACAGAAGAGAATAAGTGTTTTTGTAGGAGGATTTG
This sequence comes from uncultured Spirochaetota bacterium, assembly GCA_964518675.1. Taxonomy (GTDB): domain Bacteria; phylum Spirochaetota; class B62-G9; order B62-G9; family CAZFGQ01; genus CAZFGQ01. The sequence continues at coordinate 3,665 of CAZFGQ010000052.1, read as the reverse complement.
GAACGGGAGGCTTAAAAATTAATGGGGAACGGTAAACCAGAACTTATTTCCCTGTTCATCACTATATACATAGCCAAACTCACCTCCATTAAGCTCCACGGCCTTTTTTATGAACAGGGTGTTTATCAGAAAATCTCTATTAACAACACCCCTTCTCTTCACGGCCTCCAGTGATAACTCCACTGCAGCCTCATCAAGAAGGGGAAAATCGTAGGAATCAAAAATAAAAAACTTATAATAGCTATCTTCCTTTTCCTTACTACCGATATTCAAAATAATTTTTTCTCGAGCATCACTGGTTTTGAGCAATTCCGCATAATTCCGGAGCAATCTGTCGTAGATCTGATAAAAAATCCTGTTATCATATACTATCTGACTTGGAAACCAGCCAAGCTTGATCTGAATCCCCTTTGCTTTGAAGTTTTCATGGTAAACTGATATGATCTCCTGAATAACACTCCTGGGATTAAACTCTATTTTTTCCAGTTTATCCTTCTTCAGAGAAATAACTGCAAGAATATTTCTGATAAACCGGCTCATAACATTGTAATTCGATTCAATTCTCTGCAGATATTCTCTATGTTGCTCTATTTCTATTTTCTCTGAATCAATGTTTTTTTTCATCAGATCCGTATATCCCTTTATTGATGAAAGAGGGGTCTGCAATTCATGGGTAATAACATCGAGAAATGCCTCAAGATCCCTGTTAACCCCGGTAAGCTCATTATTTTTGTTTTCCAGCTCCCGGTGAATTATAGCATTTTCAATTGCGATACCGGCATACCGCGCGATGGCCTGCAGAAGCTCCAGATCATCCTCTCTGAAAACTCCATCGTATTTGTTTATCGCTTCAATAACCCCGAGTATACCACCCTCACGTTCAATTGGAACACAGATAAGTGTTTTTGTTTTTATACCCGTTATTCTATCTATGCCGGGATAAAACCTTTCATCAGACTCAACATCGTTGGAAATAATAGGCTTTGAGTTTGTAAAAACCCACCCGGCAAATCCAACATTTTTCTCCAGGAGCAGACTCTTAATGACACTTGCACCGGCTCCAGACGCAGCATAAAAACGCAATTTATCAACCTCTCTATCGTAGAGAAGAATAGAACTTGCATCACATTCCAGAACTTCCTTAACCCTAGAAAGAACCCTATCAATTACCTTCTCAAGATCCAGAGAAGAAGAAAACTCCTCCGCAACTTTGAGGAGAAGTTCGAACCTCTTCATTATTTCATTATCAATATTGTTATTAAAATTTCCATTGGACAAAGACATAAAAATGAAACCTCATTAACCTGAAATCAGGAATAACATTGGACTCAATAAAATGATAAACTTTATTGTAAAATTGTCAATAAAAATTAGATGTAGTGCTTTTTTATTTTTTTCAACTTTAATTTGACATGCCTGAGCAATCTTAATTTTAACAATAATTTTTTCTTAATAAAATTACTCCCATTTATTATACTTATAAAATCATAATGGTATGGAAAAATAATATGTTCAGTTTGATAAAAGAAGATATCCAGACAATACTTCAGAGAGACCCTGCATGCAAGAGCGCTCTGGAGGCTTTCCTCTGCTATCCAGGGCTCAAAGCTATATGGTTTCACAGAATAGCTCACTTTCTGTGGACAAAAAATCTCAAACTCCTCGCGAGAATTCTATCTCAGATATCCAGATTTCTTACAGGTATCGAAATACACCCCGGAGCTAAAATTGGAAGAAGATTTTTCATAGATCATGGAGCTGGAGTTGTAATAGGAGAAACTGCAGAGATAGGAGATGAGGTTACCATATACCAGGGCGTGGTTCTCGGCGGCGTATCCCTCGAGAAAAAGAAAAGACATCCAACAATAGGGAATGATGTAGTAATAGGGGCTGGAACCATTGTCCTTGGTCCTATAAAAATAGGAGATGGCGTGAAGATAGGCGCAAACTCAGTTGTGCTTAAAGATGTAAGACCTTACACAACGGTTGTCGGAATCCCCGCAAAAGAAGCCGGAAAACACCTTATAAAAGAACATGAAATAGACCTCGCCCACGATAAAATCCCCGACCCCGTAAATGCTGAATTGTTAAAAATCAAGGAAACGATCAGAAAACTCGAGGAAGAAATCCAAACCTTAAAGAGATAGAGAGAAAAGGCATGAACCTAGATATATTAAATTTATTCTTTCCTAATATACATATAAAAATGTTACGTTAGACTGTTTTATATATTAATTATTGTGATTTTTATTTTTTTGTTATATCAAATTTGATCCGGTAAAATTATAATGTAATTAAAAATACTCAACAAGCGACATCCCTACTTCTAGGTGAATGACAAATAATGTGGTATCCATCTTAAAATATATTACAGGTAAGATAGTGAATAGTGAAATGTGAGACAAAAATAAATGTTACTTTTAATTTCATTATGAAAAAAATCCTGCAAGAAAAAGTGGGTACTTATCATTACTTAGATAAGAATCATGAGAAAATACCAATTTGGTTTCTGCCTTAAATCCCTTAAATTGCTCTCTACCTTTGCCCTTTCCACCAACTTCAATTATTATATGTTTTCCTTTGTAATCTATTAAATAATCCGGAGTTTTTTCGCCTCTTTTGCTCTTTAAATAATTAACTGAGTAGTCTGCCAATTGTAATGACTCAACTATAAAATCTTCTCTTAATGGTCCAACACACATTTCATAACTATTGAAAAGCAAACGATAAGGTAGGAACATAAGTATTTTTGGTTCTTTTAAAACATTAGTTCCAGTTGGAAAAACCGGGTTAAGAATAAAACTTCTTTTTAATAAGTCAACATATTGTTCAGCTTTATACTTTGTTATCCCAATATTTCGTGAAATATTTGAGTAATTCATATTATCAACTTCAGCCAATCCTATATACTTAACCAATTTTTTTATTTTCTGGATTTCCTCATAACGGAGGTTAGTAACCGATGGTATATCTCTATTCAAAATTTTATCTAGAATGTTGCTCAGGATAGGAAAAACATCGGGTTCTTCAAGATTAAATGGATAAATACCACCTTTTAAATATGGTTCAAATAGATACTCATATTTTAAATATTGAGAAATGCTATAATTTTTTAGAAGTTGATCTATTGTTAAGACCGGTAAGATAGTATCTTTAATAAAATATATGTATTCTCTGAATGAAAATGGATAAAGTGTGTATAACTTTACCCTCCTTGAAAAATCATATAATGATTCATAAAGGGAAAGAGAAACTGAACTGGTAAAAATTACCTTTATATTTAGATAATCATATATTTTTTTTAAAACCTGTTCATATTTTGGTAAGAAGTGAACCTCATCAAGCAGAATAGAATTTATTTTGTATTTATTGATAAGTATCTTTACGAGTTCAAATAGATCTATATCTTCATCCGAATCTAGAGAAATATAAAAAGAGTTTTCAAAATCACAAGCATATTGTCTTAATAAAATGGTTTTACCAACACCACGAGGACCGACGACCCCTAAGAAATGTTTACCAGTGCTCTTTTTTAATGTCTCATAGAAAAATCTCTTTTTTTGATACTTTTTTACACTGTCTTTTGCCAGTTCATGTAGTTCAAATAAATGATTAATATTCATCTTGTTTAATAATTTAACAGAATGCTATACATTTTGTCAAAT